>JAGODS010000320.1 GCA_017998135.1 Bacteroidales bacterium | reverse complement strand
ATATTATATAGTCTAATATAAATTCATACACCTTTTTATTTTGTTTAGTAGCTTTCATTATATTATCAACAGCTCTTATAAAAGCTATTTCCTGCTTATCCCTGTTATATGGTTTTTCACGAAATAAACCTAAATAACCGACAATCTTATTAGTAATTGCATTACTATAAACAAGAGAAGTATCATTAAAATCAAACCCGTCAAAATAATGTATTTTCAAATATTCGTTTTGTTGTTCCTCGCCAAGTTTAGTATCAGGTAATATATTTTTTTCCATTTTTAGCATTCTTGCTATATATGTTTTAGGTTCTTTTTTAATAACCTTATCAATATATTGATTAATCTCCACTTGCAATTGACTATATTTTTCATTGGCTTTAATATAAAAATCATCATCCTTTGGATAATTAGTAAGAAAATGTTTTAAAACATCAGCTTTATATTTATTATCATTACGAAGTTTTACATATTGAAAATATATTTCATTTTCAACAGATTTAACATCTCTCATACTATCTGTCGGAGCTTGTGAATCAGTTAAAAATTCTATATTTTCCTTATTAAATAAAAAGTCAAGTATAATTTTTTTTTCCTGGCTTTTAGATTTTTTCTCTGGTAAAGTTAACAACCTATACTGTCCAATATGTTGATTTTTTTTTATTTTAAAAGTAAAGTTACCCATAAAATTTGTAGTAACAGAATCAATTATTTTATATTTTTCACCTTCCATTTCAGCAAGGTAAACCGATTTAAAAGGTAAGTCTCTAAATCCGGCTTTTATTGAATAATCTTGAGCGTAAATCCTGTTAAACAGGACTAAAACAGTTATAAAACAAACAAAACGCATATTTTTCTAATTTGTTTACAAAAGTATATTTTTTTTGCTTTTTACAACTAATTTTTATTTTTTAACTCTTCATTAAAAAAAATGTAGTAATTTTGTAATATCTTTTTTTTTAATAATGGAACCAGAAAGTCAGAATATTTATACTACTTTGGCTGAAAAATTAGAAGTCAAAAAAAATAAAAAATCTCTTTCTATTGGAGTACCAAAAGAAACGAGATTCCAGGAAAATCGAATTGCTCTTGCACCTGGTACAGTTAATCTCCTCATCAAGAACGGACACAGCGTTATTATAGAATCCGGGGCAGGTAATGCTGCTCATTTCCCGGACTTCCGATATAGCGAAGCAGGTGCAAACATTGTATATTCAGCCGCTGAAGCTTATAAAGCCGATATTATACTTAAAGTAGCCCCTCCCAGTTTGAATGAAGTGGATTTACTTAACCAAAGACAAACAATTATTTCAACTCTGCATCTGCCTGTTCAGAATGAAGAATATTTCAAAAAAATGCTTTCTAAAAAAGCTATAGCCCTTGCTTATGAATATATAAGAGACAAAAGCAACGCATATCCTATCTTAAGGTCTATGAGTGAGATTGCAGGCAACACCTCAATTCTTATAGCTTCCGAATATCTTTGTCATCCTCTTTACGGCAAAGGAACAATGCTCGGAGGATTTTCAGGCATTACTCCTACAGATGTTGTCATCCTCGGTGCAGGTACTGTAGGCGAATTTGCTGCAAGAGCAGCGCTTGGACTTGGCGCTCAGGTTAAAATTTTCGATAATTTTATATACAGGTTGCGCCGTATCCAGGCAAATCTTAATACAAGAGTTTTTACTTCTATTATTCAGCCCGAAGTTCTTCTTAAAGCCCTCAAAACCGCTGATGTTATTATTGGAGCTGTTCACGCTACCGAAGGCAGAACACCCTGTATAGTCTGCGAAGATATGATTAAACAAATAAAATACGGTGCTGTTATAGTTGATGTTAGTATTGACCAGGGCGGATGTTTCGAAACTTCCCGACCCACTTCGCATACAAATCCTGTATATGAAAAACACAATATTATCCACTATTGTGTTCCCAATATTGCATCAAGGGTTCCGCATACTGCTTCTTATGCTTTAAGCAATTATTTTGCTCCTTTAATTCTTAAAATCGGGGAAGAAGGCGGCTTGGAACATTTGCTTAAAAATGACCAGGGTTTAAGACAGGGAGTATATATGTTTAATGGTATTCTTACTAATAAATTTATTGGCGATTCTTTCTCTATTCCATATCAGGACATTGAATTGCTTGTAGCTGCTTTCCATTAACAAAACAATTTTATTTTCATATTAATCCGTTCTGAAATCAGGTGTCCAGTCTGAATTACAGCTCAACTCCTGAATATATCCATTACTAAAACCGTATTTTCTTAATTGATTTAATGCAAAAGAATACTCATTACGGTTTATTCCCCTATCTAATTCTTTATATTTAGTGGCTTTATATGTCGGATAATACTGCCCCATAAGGCTTAAATGTATTTTAGCTCCAAACTCCGTATAAAGCCATTCCAATATTTTTTCTATTTCATTTAAATTATGAGGTAAAACCAATAACCTTATCAATACTCCTCTAAGTGCTATTCTGTTAATCGTTTTTATATTACCTGCCTGCCTGTACATTTCCTTTATAGCTGATTTTGCCTTTTCAGGATAATCCCTTGCTCCTGAATATTTCTTGGAATGATTATTATTAAAATATTTAAAATCGGGCAAATAGATATCCACTAAACCCTCCAACTTTTTTAAGGTTTCCACTTCTTCATACGCATTTGAATTCCAAACAACAGGTATCTTCAGACCTTCTGCTTTTGCCTGAATAAGCCCTTCTTTGATTTGCAAACTAAAATGTGTAGGTGTTACAAGGTTTATATTATGTGCTCCCTGTGCCTGTAACTCAATCATTATTTCGGCTAACTCTTTTATACAATACTCTTTCCCGTAATTCAACTGACTGATTTGATAATTCTGACAATATACACAACTCAAGTTGCAACCCGAAAAAAATATGGTGCCGCTGCCCCTCGTACCGCTTATTACAGGCTCCTCTCCATAATGCAACTGATAAATATTGATTTTTGGTAATACCCCACTACGGCAAAATCCTCGGTTTACCTCTCTGTCTATATCACATTTTCGCGGACAAATATTGCAATTCACACAAAATTATTTTTATTCTCAAACTTGCAAGGTTTAAACATATATCCTTATCAATTCTTTTTTTATAAAAGACAATCCCGCCATAAAGACGGGACTGCCTCATTAACCATAAAAACCATAAAACTATGGATAATAAACCGTAGTTTATTACAAGTGCAAAGATATATATTTTTTATTTAATAATAAGAACAATTTAAAAATTTATTAATTATTTC
>JAGODS010000319.1 GCA_017998135.1 Bacteroidales bacterium | reverse complement strand
GCAACTGACTCGTGAAAATTTGTGTTAATATTATTATTAAGTGCTTTAGGTTTGGTGAAATTCTGATTAGAATCAATTACTGATTCAAAGATATCGCCTTCTCTGTTTGTTTTATAAATTAAAATTCTTTTACCATCTGGGGACAAACCTACGGTAGCATCGTGAAGTTCGGTATTTACAGGAGGTTTAGGATTAAAAGGAGTAGTCCATCTGCCAGAGTCCTGCTGCCAATAAGTAATGTAAATATCTTCATAATATTTATCATCAAAGTCTGCTATTTTCCCTCCAACAGTATTATCGCGGCGCGAAGTGAAAATAAGCATAGACTCGTCAGCACTGATGATAGGACTATAATCGGGAAATTTTCCATTTATGACAGGTCCTAAATTTTCAATATAAACGTCAACAGGTCTTTTTATCAGTTCTTTTGCAGTTTTACATTCATCAATTTTTTTATTAATTAATTTATCAGAGCTACCGGGTGGGGTTGTTCGCATATAAGCTAAATAATTTGTAATTGCTTTATCAAATTCATAATTTAGCTGGTATGCCTGGGCAAGTAAGTATAATATATCATCCTGGCATGTAGGATTAAGTTTATATGCTTTTTCAAGATAAGATATTGACTTATATTTTTCAAGAGTAATATTAAGGTAGCATTTGCCGATTTTATAATTAAGCAGCGCACTGTTTGAATTTATTTTATCTGCTTCAAGGTAATTTGCTAATGATTCTCTGAAACGAATATTATTACCGGCTATTAATTTATCACCTTCTTTAATAAAGGAAAGAGCTTTTTTTAGCTCATCTTTATTCCCCTCAAAATTTTCTTTTGTAAATTCATTATTTTGAGAATAGAGTATGTTATAGCTTAAAAATAAAAGTATAAATAAACAAACGAATTTCCATAAAATCCCGAAGGGATGACCTGATGGTATATCATCCAAACGATTTAATGTTTTATTTGTTTTCAATTTCCATAAAATCCCGAAGGGATGACCTGATGGTAGGAATTTCATAATTTTTCATTTAATTTTTTGTCAGAACTAACTTCTCTTAAATATTCTTCAGCTCGGAAACTGCCGAGTTTAGCAGCTTTATTCCAGTCTTCAACTGCGCCTTTAATATCTTTAATTCTTTCTTTTAATGTCCCCCTGTTAAGCCAGGCTTCTGCATAATCTTCCTTAATTGATATTGCTGCATTATAATCCTCAAGAGCGCCTTTATAATCGCGGGTTTTAAATTTTGTATTAGCTCTGTTGTTTAATGCTATTGTAGAGTTCGGATTTAATTTTACAGCTTCATTAAAATCAATAAGTGCTTCATTATAATCTCCATTCAAATATCTGCAATATCCTCTTGAAATATAGCATTGTTCGCAATTAGCGTCTATATTAATAGCTACACTGAAATTAACTATTGCTGCATTATAATCTTTGTTTTTAAGTTTTAAAGAGCCAAGATTTTTATAGGCTTCTGAGAATTTGGAATTTAAACTGATTGCTATAGTATAATCTTGCATAGCTCCCTTTAAATCATTTAGCATTCGTTTACAATTTCCTCTCTCATTGTATGCATTAGCATTGTTAAGGTCTTTACTTATTGCAAGCGTAAAATCCTTTATCGCTTCTTTATAATTTCGGAGCATATAACGGGCTGCTCCTCTGTAAAAGTATCCTTTTGTAGAATCCGCTTTTGATGATATAGCTTCATCAAATTTTTTAATAGATTCTTCATATTTAGCTTCATTAAATAGAACAACTCCGTCCTGATACAATCTTTCAAACAATTGTTCTTTATAATCAAAGGAATTTTTGTCCTGTGATAAAAGTTTGACTGATAATGCTCCTATAAAAATGATTAAAAAAAGAAACTTTTTACTCATAATAAAAACTGTTAATTCTTCTTAATATATTTTTCATTTAGTCCTTTTATAATTTCCTTAGTTATTTCCTTCTTTTCATCTGCCAGCAGTATGCCGCTGTTTCTTGAATAACCGAGAATGTAATTATATTTAGCTTTTGTATTATATGTTTTAAGATGAGAAATTATCTCATCCTGGATAAGGTTGTTAATTTCCTGTTGCTTATCAATAAGTAATTTTGATAATTGTTTGTCGTATTCTATCAGAGCTTCCTGTTTTTTAGATAATTCTTCTTCTTTTCTCTTTTGTTCATTTAAAGATAATTTTCCTGATGTTCCATCTTTCAGGTAGCTTTTATATTCATATTCAAAGGCTTTCATTTTAGAATTATAGTCCTGCTGAAGGTTGCTTTCAAAATCATCAAGTTCTTTCTTTTTATCCTTGACAAGCAAAAATTTATCCCAAACAGTGTCTGTATTAATAAATACTATATTTAAATCGGTATTTGATTTTATACTATCTGTTTTTTCAATATTATTTAATTTGAAAAATAAGAAAATAACAGCAATAACTAATAAAAAATTAAAAAATAAAGACCCAAAAACTATTTTATTCATATAAAAATATTAATTAGCAAATTCAGACATAAATTTAATTCTCATCAATCTGATTTCTTCAACAGTATATTCATCTTCTCCCAGAGCTTCCATAGCATCATTAATTGAATCCGATTCTGCGTTTTTAAAGTAATCTATAATTTCATCCTGATGATCAAGATCAACTATTTCATTAATAAAGTAATTAATATCAATTTTAGTACCTGAAGCGACAATACTTTCTACTTCGTCAAGCAATTCAGACATTGACATCCCTTTTCCATTAGCTATATCCTGTAATGATATTTTACGATCTATATTCTGGATTAGATAAACTTTAAAACCGGAGCGGTTAATAACAGATTTGACGACCATATCAATAGGTCTAATAATCTCATTTTCTTCAACATATTTTCCTATTAGCTCAAGGAAAGGTTCACCATATTTTTGAGCTTTGCCAAGACCTACACCTGTTATATTTCTTAATTCATCTAATGTTAATGGATATTGCATTGACATATCTTCAAGCGATGGGTCCTGGAATATTACAAAAGGTGGTAAACCTTCTTTTCTTGAAATCTCTCTTCTTAAATCTTTTAATAGTGCGAATAAGGTTTTGTCGGCGGCTGTTGTGCTACTTGAATTTCCTGAGTTTATATCATAAAATTCAGTCTCGTTTGAAGAATCATAATCGTGGTCTTTTGTTAGCATTATGGTATAAGGCTTTTTGAGAAAATCCTTTCCTTCTTTACTAATTTTTAGAGTGCCATAGCTTTCAATATCTTTAATCAGTAGTAAATGTATTAAAG
>JAGODS010000318.1 GCA_017998135.1 Bacteroidales bacterium | reverse complement strand
GGACGTGGTTACTTGACGACAGGTCGTGGTAGCTTGACGACACGACGTTTTACATCATACAAAATAACATGTTACCTTGACGACACGTCGTTTTACATCTTACAAAATAACGTAGTAGCTTGCCGACAGGTCGTGGTATCTTGACGACAGGTCGTGGTTGCTTGCCGACACGTCGTGGTTGCTTGACGACTGTTTTTTCGCACAAAAAAATAATAATAACTGATATGTTTTTTTATCAATTTTTTAATGATTTTAGTTGTAATATTTTAATAATTATTAATAAGTTTTATTTATCAATTAAAATATGTTAAGTAATTGCATATTTATATATAATTAATTGTCAAATATTTAGCATTAAAAGTAATTTATTTTTTTATCATTTGAAAAAAAATATTGATTTTTTTAAAAAAGTTATTAACAATTTTATTATATTTGCACCATAATTCATTTATTTATTAACTTTTTAATTTTACTATTATGGCAAAATCACAATTAAGACCTATCGTAGTGCTTAAAATAACTTCATTAAGAATTTTAGGCAATTTTATTTTAAAAATGCACGGCATTTATGCAAATATGACATTAAATGCTGCGTTGTTTCCTAATCCACCTGTAGCACTCGCTACATTTTTAACTAATATTGAAGCTTTAGAAGAAGCCGAACAAAAGGTTAAAACTAAATTAAAAGGCTCTGCTGAAACAAGAAATCAGGCTTATGATCTTGTGCTCGACAATGTACATAATCTTCAGAATTATGTTCAATCATTGGCTGATAATGCTGCAGAATACGATGATGCTCTTAATATTATTGCGAGAAGCGGTTTTGATGTTAAAGGGAGGGGAGTTCGTGAAAAGCCCGATTTTTATGTTAAAAATGGAGAAGTTTCAGGTGAGATATTACTTTATTCTAAAGCAGCAGCCTCAAGAGCCAGCTATGAATGGAGAATGAGCGCCGACCAGCAAATCTGGACTGATTTACCTGACACAATTCAATCTAAAACAAAAGTTAGCGGTTTAACACCCGGACAATTATACTATTTCAAAAAAAGAGCTATTACTAAAGCGGGTCCAAGAAGTTGGAGTCAGATTGTCGCTATATATGTTGTTTAAAAATTTTGAATGTTGAACATAAACCTAACAGGTTTTTAAAACCTGTTAGGTTTTATTAATTAATAAGTTATGAAAATACAAATAAACATTACAACAGGGTTTTATCTGCAGGTGCAGAAACCTGATACAAGTTATTTATACACTCCCGGGCAGCTCTTTACAGAAGATGAGAATTTATTTATTGTTAGCGAATTGGGTTATAAATTAATAGGACCAATAGTTCTGCCCGTACAAACAGAGTCTTATATATTAAAAGTGGATATAGTCGGTCAAATGTGGCTACTCGTATCCGGCAACTGGACGCTTATAGGTCAAATAAAAGGCGTATTTTTTATTAAACCTGAAGATTTGGAAGATGTGGGAGACGGCTATTATAAAGAGACTTTTGAATCAGGCGTCCCTATTATTGATAATCCCGGCGAAGGTCCGCTTACTAATGCCAAAACTTACGGTTTCCTGCAAGGCTACGGCAAAGCACGCCCGCTTGTTGTGCTTAATATTAATAAAATAAGACAAATCGGCAATTTTATCCTTAAAATGAGAGGTATTTATGCTAATATGCTGCTGCATCCCGACCTTTATCCTTCGCCTCCTTTTATCTTAAATGATTTTCTTGATAATGTAGAAGCTCTCGTAGCTGCCGAAGCCGAAGTTTATACACAAATAAGAGGTAAAGTACAGGCACGAAACCAGGCTTACGACTTAGTGCTTGACAATGCTCATACTTTGCTTAATTATGTTCAGACACTCGCTGACAGAGCTGACACCCTTGAAGAAGCTATCAGGCTTATTCTTTCTTCAGGTTTTGATTTAAAGAAAAGCCCGGTTACTGCCAAAAGCGATTTACAAGCAAAAAATATTATTCCGTCAGGAACAGTTAAACTCACTGCTAAAGCAGTTGCAGGCGCCGGCGCTTATGAATGGCAGAAGAGCAGCGACGCTATTAACTGGACAGAACTCCCAGGTACTATTAAAGCAACAACCACAGTTAAAGATTTAACACCCGGCACATACGCCTATTTCCGTTGCCGCGCCGTCCTCCGCACAGGATATACAGATTGGACGCAAATTGTCTCTTTAATAATCACGTAAAATTTTAACCACTGAGGCACGAAGAACACTAAGATACACTAAGAATGATAAATGATGAGTTATTTCCCGCAGATGTCGCAGATATTCGCTGAATGAGTTTTTTAACCACTGAGGCACGGAGAACACTAAGAAACACTAAGAATGATGTATGAGTTTTTTTCTCGCAAAGACGCAAAGACGCCAAGAACTTAACCGCAGCTTTAGAACACTAATCAATTTGATAATTTTTACGCAATCTTCTAAGCGAAGATGAAATATTTAATCAACGACAGTAATTGTTTTCGTTCGGGTTGGTTGGTTTGAATTCATTTCAAAGTATTCAATCAGGAAAGTTCCTTTTTCGAAATACATTTTCAAATCACAGGATTTGTCTGGTTCAATAGTAGTGAATGTTTGTGTATTGGTTTTATTGTCATAAGTAGTAACAAACCAATTAATCTTACTATCCGCATTATAATACCAAATTTTAACGTTATTCATACTGCCTGTATCAGGCTTAATTATTGTTTTTGCAGTTATTTTAATTTTAAGCGATGTGCCTTTCGTTAACAGGGCTGCAAGGCTGTATGTTACATCGGTAAAACTCTCTCCGCCTTTATATTCATTTTTTGATAAAAAAAGAATATTTTCTCCGTTTAACCCGGTTTCAGGATAAGTTATAAGCCCTTTTGTAACAGGGAATTTTGTTTTGGATATAAAACCTTTTATATACTTTCCGAAATCGGGGATATCCGGCGTTGCCCCAGTCTCTTTATATCTTTTGATAAGGTTATTTTTTATAGAATTAGTATCAAGATACATTGTATGATTTATCAGTTCAGAACCTAATGCAGTATTATTCAAAACGCCGTCCGTTTTTATATCACCGCTGATATTAGAGAGCAATCCTGTTAGTTCGCTTTCAGAACGAAAGCCTTGTAATATTGACGATATGGCTAATAAAACTGCATTATCATCGCCTGCTTCGGCTATATTTAGATTTTCTGAAGATTTCATAATACTATCCTGTATGTTGAAAATTTCAAGTATTTCTTTTTGCGCCTGTTTTTTAGAATCGCTGAAAGATTTTCCGCTGTTGAACAGGTATTC
>JAGODS010000317.1 GCA_017998135.1 Bacteroidales bacterium | reverse complement strand
AATAACGCAGATAAACGCAGAAAAAATCAATATCAGCGAAAATCTGCGAAATCTGCGGGAGATTTATTTTTTGAAAAAATTCATGAATTAATGAGGTTAAAAGTAACTATATTTTAGTGCAAATATAAATAAATAAAATAATATAATAATTTTGTACCTTAAAATTATAAAAATGAATAAAGGTTTATTAATTGTTTTTTTGCTGATTATAAATGTTTTATGTATTAAAGCTCAACAGTTTAATGGTGGTTTTGCATTTGGTGTTGCAGGTACTCAAATATCAGGTGATGAGCTTGGAGGTTTTAATAAAGCAGGTCCTTATGTAGGTATTTTTTCCAATCTGAATATATCCGGTAAAACTTCTTTACAATTAGAAATAGATTTTATTCAAAAAGGAAGCAGAAAAAATATAGGAAAGTCTGATAATACTATAGATACGAGATATGTTTACAGGCTAAGACTTAATTATATTGAAATACCCTTAACTTTTAAGTATGATATCAGGAATGTCAGAAATTTTAAAGATAGTTCCAATCAATTTATGCATCAATTAAATTTTCTGACAGTTGAGTTTGGCTTATGTTTTGCAAGATTATTAAAGTTTTCCGAGAGTGATTTATATGGCGAGATAGAGCCGCGTATTTCTTTTAATGATTATGATTGTTCTGCTTTGTGCGGC
The DNA here is from genome assembly GCA_017998135.1 of Bacteroidales bacterium. GTDB lineage: Bacteria > Bacteroidota > Bacteroidia > Bacteroidales > JAGODS01 > JAGODS01. The sequence goes on along the minus strand of JAGODS010000317.1, from coordinate 2,615 downwards.
TTGTATTATTCAATAAATAAAAATTTAAAAATGAATCTAAGGTATATGCTTTCCGTAATACCTGTTAGGAAACACAGTTCGGAAGCTCATAACAGGCTAAACCATGGGCAATATAATGAACTTCTTGTTCTTTCTCTCCATTACCAGTTTAATAAAGCTAACGAATAGATTTCACTTATGAAACAAAAAATTATTGTAGCTGTAACCGGGGCAAGTGGGTCGATATATGCAGAAGTTTTGCTTGAGAGACTTAATCTAATAAAAAAGCAAATCAGTTCCTGTTCTCTTATTTTATCCGAGAATGCAAAAAAAGTTTGGCAATACGAACTTGATAACAGCGAATTTAATAAATATAATTTTTTATTTTATGAAAATACTGATTTATTTGCTCCGCCTGCTTCAGGCAGTTCTCGTTTTGATATAATGATAATTGCACCCTGTTCAATGGCAACACTTGGTAAAATAGCTAATGGTATTTCAAATAATCTGATTACAAGAGCCGCGGATGTAATGATTAAAGAAAGACAAAAATTAATTTTGCTTACTCGTGAAATGCCCTTGAGTCCGGTGCATATTAATAATATGAAAACATTGACAGATGCAGGTGTTATTATTTGTCCCGCTTCACCTTCTTTTTATTCAAAACCTGTTAATATCAAACAATTAATTTATACGGTTGTTGATAAAGTACTTTTATTAGCAGGATTTTCAGTCAATTCTTTTAATTGGGGAGAGAAATAACATTTTTATTACCTTTATTTAAAAAAAAAGTTATATTTTTGCATAAAATTTATAAATATGAAATCAGGCAAAAGTTTTTTATTCGGTTTACTGGCAGGAGCGGCTGCCGGTGCAATATTAGGTGTGTTATTTGCTCCTGAAAAAGGAGAAGAAACACGAAAAAAAATTAAAGATAAAGCTAATAAAATTAAAGAGGAGTTTTCAAAAAAAATTAATAAGGCTGATAATTCAGCAAATACTGATTAATAAATTTGCTTATGTTAAATAATATTTCCGAACTTGCCGAAAATACAAAAAAGTACATAGAGGCAAGGCTGGACTTGTTTGCCTTAACGACAGTTGAGAAAATTACTGCTATAATATCTTTTATAATTTCAAGGATAATATTAATAGTTATTTTTTCTTTTGCAGTGTTTTTTATTTCAATAGGTTTAGCTTTATGGCTTGGGAGTTTGTTAAACAGTTATGTTTCTGGATTCTTTGTTGTATCATTATTTTATATAATATTTGCTTTGATTATTTATTTCTTTAGAAAAGAATTGATTGATAAATCTATAATAAAAAGTATTTTTCAGATATTTTTTTCAAAGGAAAATAATAATAAGAATTAATAACAAGTAGTATGTTTAATAAGAATATTAAATCATTTGAAGATTTGCAGGCAGAAAAGCAAAGACTAAAATATGAAATTGCAATTTCTGAGCAAAAAATGAAAAGTAATGTTGAAAAATTTAAATATCAGTTAAGTTTTGATTATTTATTAGAAAGTATGTTGTCAAAAATAAAGATACAGGAAAATTCCTTGATTAAATATTTAATATTAGCCTATAAATGGTTTAATAAGTAAAAAAGACTGTCAAAATGGCAATTTTAATATAGTGGCAAGATTTTTGATTATCACAATAAAAATTATTTCTTAATTTATTTATGGAGGATATAAAAGAAGATATTAATAATAATAATATTAATATTGATGAGCAAAAGCAGGTTAAAGAAGAGAATTCTGACAAGATTAATCAACCTGAACAATCTGAAGAAACTGTGAAAGAATCGTCAGAGCAAACTGACATAAAAGCTGACAGTGAATCAGAAAAGGAGCATCAGACAATAGCTGAAAAAATAATGAAATTTTCTAAAAGAGAACGTATTAAGGAGTTGGAAAACAAATGCAATGACCTTAATGAAAAATATCTAAGGCTTTTTGCAGAATTTGACAATTATCGCAAAAGATCGTTAAATGAGAGAATGGAATTAATTAAAACAGGTTCTGAAGATATGATAAAAATTTTATTACCTATTATAGATGATTTTGAGCGTGCTTTAAAGTCAATAGAGGCAAGTTCTGAAGGTAGTTCTTTAAAAGAAGGCATTAATCTTATTTATATTAAATTTATTACTGTACTTGAGCAGAAAGGAGTTAAACCTATAAAAGCTATTGGAGAGGAATTTAATACTGACTTTCACGAAGCAATGGCAAAAATAGATGCACCCTCTGAAGATTTAAAAGGAAAGGTAATTGATGAGGTAGTGAAGGGTTATATGCTTAATGATAAGGTATTGAGGTATTCAAAAGTTATAGTTGGTAGTTAAGTATTATGGAAAAAAGAGATTATTATGAAGTGCTTGGAGTTAGTAAGGATGCTGATGAAGCTCAACTTAAAAGCGCATACAGGAAATTAGCCTTAAAATATCATCCCGATAAAAATCCTAATAATAAGGAAGCAGAGGAGAAATTTAAGGAAGCTGCAGAAGCTTATGAGGTATTGAGTAATGCTGAAAAGAGAAAAAATTATGACCAGTTCGGACATAATGGAGTTAAAGGAGGTTTTAGCAATGGTTATGGAATGAATATGGATGACATATTCAGTCATTTT
>JAGODS010000316.1 GCA_017998135.1 Bacteroidales bacterium | reverse complement strand
GGTATAAACTTTAATTATATAGGTTTTATTATAAATGCTTAGGTCCACTCTGTTACGGAAGGTATAAATGATTGAATCCCCAGGATTGAAATTAGTTTTGATGGTATCTGTAACAGGTTTTGCTTTGTCAAGCTGAAACGAAATAATAAAATTATCTGCTTTATGTTGCCCATAATTTTTTATAATAACTGTCAGTTTTTCTTTATAACTAAGATTAAAGGCAGTTTTAGGAGAAATTATAGAAGATATACCTATATCAATACTATCATTTCCTTTTGAATCTTTATTTGCTCCGTATAGCGGAAGCAGATGCAGTAAATATAATAATACTATTATTTTAAATAGTTTGTTTGTTTGATGCATTATAATTATAGATTAAAAAATATTATTTCCTTTGAAACTCATAATACCTCACCCTTAGCCTCTACTAAGATACCTGGCGAGGGAGTGTGCTGATATAACCTCACCCTAACCCTCTTTTAAGAACAGGCGAGGGAATGTGCTGATATAACCTCACCCTCACCCTCTCCTAAATTAAGGAGAGGGAATAAAAAAGATTTTAAGGTTAAATTATTATTCACCGGTTTCTTCAGTTTTTTTCTTTGTTATTTTCTTTTTAGTTGTTTTAGGGGTTTTGGTTTTTTCGGCAGGAGGAGCTGCTTCTGCTTCTGCAACTTCCTGCTTTTTTGGTTTAACTTCTTTAGTTTTAGTTTTCTTTTTAGCGATCAAGTCTGGTTCTTCAGACTGTGGGGCAGCAATGATAACTTTATTTTGTTTTCTTTTAGGTCTTCTAACGCCATAAGACCCAATTGCGATTTTGCCTCTTTTTGATTTTTTATCTCCTTTTCCCATAAAAAATTTAAATTAAAGGTTAAAAAAAAAGTTTGTAAAAATAGAAAAATTTTTCAAATCTATATGTATTTTTTTTAAAACTGTCAAAATGCCAGCTCTTTAATGAGCCGTTTAATAATAAAAAATTATTGTATAAAAGTAATGAAAATCAATTTGTTAAATATATTTTTTTTAGTGTTTATACTATTATTTTTATTTTTTAAATAATTTTGTGGCACGAAATTAGTTATAAATTCTAATATGATAAAATTAGCAAACGACATATATTTATACGGTTTATTACTAATACCATTTTTCATTTTAAGTTATATAATTTTGCTAAAATGGAAGAAAAAATCATTAGCATTATACGGAAATAGCGAGCTAATAAATAGATTAATATCCAATAAATCTAAAAGCAGAGAGCTATTGAAGTTTATATTATTTAGCATAGCTTTTATATTTTTAATAATTGGTATTGCCAATCCTCAATTAGGTTCAAAAATTGAAAAAGTTCATCGTAAAGGTATAGATTTAATTATAGCTCTTGATATATCAAATAGTATGCTTGCGGAGGATATTAAGCCTAACAGGCTTGAGAAAGCCAAGTATGCTATTCTTAAACTAATAGATAAATTGGAGGATGACCGTCTGGGTCTTGTTATCTTTGCTGGTTCGGCTTATAACCAGCTTCCTATTACTTCTGATCATAGTGCTGCCAAAATGTTCGTTTCTACTCTTAATACAGAGCTTATTTCGTCTCAGGGTACTGCAATATCGGCTGCTTTAGACCTTGCTCAAAATTCTTTCCAGGAGGATTCTAAAAATAATAAAGCTATTGTGGTTATTTCAGATGGAGAAGACCATGAGGAAGGAGCTTTGGAAAAAGCTAAAACAATAGCCGAAAAAGGAATTAGAATTTTTACTATTGGAATTGGTTCCCCTGACGGTTCGCCTATACCTGTTGCTAAATTTAATAATCAGTTTAAAAGTGATAAGGAAGGTAAAGTGGTAATTACAAAATTAAATGAAATAATATTACAACAGATAGCAGCTACCGGAAATGGTATGTATGTCAGAGCAACTGCTTCAGAAACCGGGCTTAATACTATTTTTAAAGAAATTAATAAAATGGAAAAACAGGAATATGATAACAAAGTATTTACAGATTATGAAGACAGATATCAGTATTTTATTGCTATTGCTTTATTACTGCTTATTATAGAATCTTTATTGTTAGAAAGGAGAAATAAATTACTTTCCCGACTAAATCCATTTAATAAGGATTTTGTATTTAAAAGCTATATTATGAGAATAATTTTATTATTATTGGTTTTATCTGCTACAAATCTATATTCACAAAGTAAAGAAGCTCAAATAAGGAAAGGAAATAATCTTTATAAATCACAAAAATATAGTGAAGCAGAAGTTAGTTATCTTAAATCGCTTGATAAAAATCAACTTTATACAAAAGGATTATATAATCTCGGGGCAGCTTATTATAAACAAAAAAGATATAAGGAAGCTGATAGTATTCTTAAAAACGCTTTGTCATCCAATAGTGATAAAAATATTAATTCTAAAATATTTCATAATCTTGGTAATGCTCTCTTGCAGGAAGGTAATTATGCTGCAAGTGTTGAAGCTTATAAAAATTCGCTTAAAATTAATCCAAATGATGAGGATACAAGATATAATCTTGCTTATGCTCAGAAAATGTTGAAAAATCAAAAGCAGAATAAACAAGATAAGAATAATCAGGATAAGCAGCAACAACAACAGGATAAGCAGCAACAGGATAAACAGCAACAGGATAAACAGCAACAACAACAGGATAAACAACAACAGGATAAACAGAAACAACAACAGGATAAACAGGAGCAGTCTAAAGAACAGCAAGCTCAAGAACAGCAGGGCAAACAGGGAGATAAAAAAATATCTAAACAGGATGCAGAGAAAATGTTGGAAGCTCTTAGAAAAAACGAAAAAGATATAATAAATAAATTAGAAAAACAAAAATACCAGATTCGGACAATAAAAATTGAAAAGGACTGGTAATTTGTGTTTACCAATAAACCCCGCAGGGGTGAAAAGATGGTAGGAAATATATATATAATGAAAATTTCCAACAAACCCCGTAGGGGTGAAAGAATGGTAGTTAAAACATTTAATATAATATGATAATGAAAAAATATTTACTATTATTTTTTATTTTAATAGCATATTTGCCTTTATTTTCGGACAATATAGAATTTATTGCTGAAGCAAAACAAACAGTAAGCACTGGTGAACAATTCGCTTTAGTATATACAATTAATGCACAAGGTAGTAATTTTAGGGCACCTGCATTAAGAGATTTTAATATGCTTTCTGGTCCCAGCACATCAAGCAGTACCAGTGTACAATGGATTAACGGTCAGATGTCTCAGTCGGTAACTATTAGTTATACATATATACTTCAGGC
>JAGODS010000315.1 GCA_017998135.1 Bacteroidales bacterium | reverse complement strand
TACTGACCAAAAAAAGTTATTAACAATTTGTTGATAACTAAATAGTTATATCAAAATTATTTTGATGCAAATCATATTTTATTACATAATTAAGGATTGTGGAGTTTTTAGAGATGCCCTTATTTTATTTTCGGTTTACACCCGGGTATTGAAATGCATATGGGCGGAACAGAAAAATTATCTCCTTACTTTGGTGCCGAATTAGCTTTTGTATCTAAATCATCTAAAGGAGAAGTTACCAATGTTGAATATGGTGCAGATAAAAAATTTGATGACAAAAAAGAATGTAAAAAAATCTGGACTGATGGCTCAAACAGGGCTTATTCTTCAATCGGCTTAAACTTATTCCTCGGAACTGATTATTATATTAATAATCATCTTTTCTTAGGAGCTGAATTAGGCTTTGGTTTCACCACCTTAACAAATGCTGAAACAGAAACAACTACCACTGTTGACGGAAAAGCAGGCGATCCTGTTAAAGCTCTTAAAAGCAGCGGAATGAATTTAGGTTTTAATTTTAATCCTGCTTTCAGATTAGGTTGGGCTTTCTAATTAATAATTAAATAATATTAGTTATGAAAGCAAAATCTCTTTTATTTGTTAGTTTTTTAATAGGCTTATTTGTTCTTTTACAAGCTTGTAAAAAGGACGATATTAAACCTTCAAATTCTAACAAAAAATATAACGATAACACCTCGGCAAATGCTTCCTACTTCACAAGTGGCGGAACAAATACCCACTTTACAGATGGTACAAACAGCACCACTTATACAAAAGGAGGCGGAGGCAACAGCTTTGCAGGTGGTAATAACAATCAGGGCGGCGGTAATAATGGCGGCGGAGAAATTGATAATGATTGCATTATCGGTGAATGGGTAATACCTTCTGACGAATGTGAAAATTTTCCATTTTTGGTAAGCTTTCAGTTCGGCTCAGATGGTACAGGTCTTGCTTATTTTATTGATAGTGAAGAATGCCAAATATATGATGAACTTCATTTTGACTGGTATATTGAAGACGAACAATTAATTATTACTTATCAAAACGACCATATAAGTACTACCAATTTTAGTTGCCCAACTAATCACCTTAGTGTTCAGTGGTATTTTGAAGGAATTCCTCAAACTATCACTTTAATCAAACCTTAATTAATTCTTTATAAAATAACTTTACAAAAAACCCCTTAATAAGGGGTTTTTTGTTTTATAATATTAATAATAAAATCAATTTTGACATTTAAAGGCAAATTCCCGTCAATCCAATTAATTTCAAAAGTTTCTCTTTCAATCTTTCTAAACCAGGTCATCTGTCGTTTAGCAAACTGATGAATAGCTGTATTAAGCTTTTCAAACATAGTCTGGTAATTTATTTCCTTCATCAAATACATAGTAATATATTTGTATTCCAGTCCAAAACTTTTTAATCTTTGTTCTGTTACACCCCTGTTTAAAAGATTTTCTACCTCCTCAATCATAGCTTCGTCTTGAAGTCTTTTCCTTAACCTTGCAGTAATCCTTTCCCTGATAATTTCTCTGTCATAATGTATTCCAAAAACAATTGAATTTATTTGCCCGGCAGTAAGCTGACTTTTATCTTTTTGTAACTCAATCTCCAATGCTCTTATTAATCTTTTTCTATCTTCAATATCAGTTTTATTATGAAGAAAAGTTAAACTTCCTAACATATTAATAAGTTCATCATCGGTTTTAGCTTCCAATTCCTTTCGTAATTCAATATTAACAGGCGCCTGATGAAGGTGATAACCTTTTAAAACAGAATGTAAATATAATCCGGTTCCCCCGCATAAAATCGCCTTTTTCCCTCTTGAAACAATATCATCATAAACTTTATTAAAAGCACTGATAAATTCAAACAAATTAAATTCATAAACAGGCTCAACAAGATTTATCAAATGATAAGGAATCTGTTTATTATTAACGAAATAAGCACTCAAATCCTTACCAGTTCCAACATCCATATATTTATAAACCTGGCGCGAATCGGCGCTTATAATCTCAGCATTTAACTGATATGCCAAAACAGCAGCCAACTCTGTTTTTCCTGTGGCTGTAGGTCCTAAAATTACTATTAAAGGTTCTTTTTTAATCATATATTATTACAAAATATATTATAAATCAAAATAAAAAAATATATTAACTTTGTCGGCAAATTTTTTGTAAAAATACATTATTTTTTTGAACTTAAATTTTATCAATTATGAGAAAGATTTTTCTATTTTGTTTATTTGTATTCTATAATATTATAAATACAAATTTAATTTTTTCACAGGGATTAATTATAGCAGACCATAACTGCATTAATTTAAAAAACATTCCTGAAAACTGGATAACTAAGGCTAAAAGCGATTTAAGAATCGCTTACGGTCATACCTCACACGGCAGCCAATTAGTAACAGGCCTTGAGGCTCTTAAGGGTACTCATAGCGGTATTTATCAATATTCATCTTCAGGCTGGGGTTATGAAGCTGGTATTTTCTTAAATGACTTTGGAATTGAAGGCGCAGAAGATTTAGGACATTATGGAGATTTAGCCTGGGTTGACGCCACATGCAATCTTTTGAAAAGAGACGAAGGCTGCGATAGAAATGTTATTATCTGGTCATGGTACGGCGGAGTAAGTGATAATGATGAAGCGGGTATAGATAAATACCTTAATAAAATAGATTCTTTAGAGAAAGTATTTCCAACAGTAAAATTTGTATATATGACAGGTCATCTTGATGGCACAGGCAAAGATGGAAATTTGAATGTTTTAAATAACAGGATAAGAAATTATTGTATAAACAACAACAAAATATTGTTTGATTTTGCAGATATAGAAAGCTATGAGCCTTATGGTTCGGTTAATCTTATGGAAAAAAATGCCGATGATGCTTGTAATTATGATAGCGACGGCGACAATGAAGCTGATAAAAACTGGGCGGAAGAATGGATGGACAATAATACAAATTCGGACTTGTTCACTGAATCAACTAACTGTGGTGAATGCGCCCATTCAATAAGTCTCAATTGCGTAATTAAAGGAAGAGCCCTCTGGTGGCTTTTTTGCCGAATGGCGGGATGGGACGGGACTCCTTTAAGCTCAAATACTAATGAACAAAGCCAGCCTTTCTCTTTTAATGTAATCCCCATTTCTAATTCGCTTAATTTAATTTACAAAGCAGAACAAAACTCTTATATTGATATATCTATATATGATACAAAAGGAGTATTAGTTTATAAAGACAAAAAAGAAATCGTTAAAGGATTTAATTCCCTAAATATTAATCCTTTTATCAGCTCA
>JAGODS010000314.1 GCA_017998135.1 Bacteroidales bacterium | reverse complement strand
AAGTTAAACAAGCCGTTAAAGGAGATTATTGCTCAATACCTCTTAAAACTTTAATTAGACGCTCAGATAAAGTCTATAAAATCGTTAAAAGCGAGTTTTAGAAAAAATAAAACGAAACTATTTTTTTCTATTAAAGCTATGCTCCTAAAAATATTATTTATGGTTTTGGTGAAATTTCTTCAATCTCTGCTCCAGCAAAGGAAATTGTTCTCTTTTAACAAGAGATGTACAGGCACGGAATCCATCACTGCGTTCGCTACCTGAAATCTTGAGAGAAACTGCGCTAATCCCATAATAAAGCAATTCTTCAGCAAGCTGCTCGCCGTTTAGTCCGGGGTATGATATAGTGAAATAAAAACCATCAGCTATCGGCTTATCCTCGTCCATATCATAAACTATTTTAAATCCGTTATCAGTAAAGAGTTTTTTCATTATTTTGGCTTTTTCACCATATTCTTTAACCACTTCCACAAAATTATATTTCCCGTCATTAACGGCTTTAAGCATAGCCACAAGTGCATATTGAGCCGAATGAGTTGTACCGGATGTCAGTGAATAAAGCGTTCCAAAAATCATAGCCTTGCCAAAGTTGTCAGTAGTATAATATTTAAGCAGATTTTCAGAATTGCTTTTAAACAATTTATCAGAAATAATCATCAGAGCTATTCTTTGTCCTGCATAACTAAAAGCTTTGGAACTGGAAATAAAAATTATATAATTATCAGTATATTTTGCAACAGTAGGCTGGAAGGGAGCTTGCCCCGGTACAGACATATCTTTTCTGAAGTCCATCGCAAAATAAGCCAGATCTTCCATAACAACTACATTATATTTATTTGCCAGTTCCGCAATAATCCTAAGCTCTTTATCTGTAAAACATATCCATGAAGGATTATTAGGATTAGAATAAAGTATTGAAGAAATATTGCCGGCAGCAAGGTAGCTTTCAATTTTGTCTCTAAGTTTGTCCCCCCTATAGTTATATACATCAAAAGCGGCAAAAGGTATTTGCAAAACCTTATGTTGTTGTTTATGCACAGGAAAACAAGGGTCAAGAAAAAGAGTGGTGTTCTTTTTATCATACAATCTGTTGAGTGTCAAAAATGAAGCAAAACCACCCTGCATTGAACCTACCGTAGGAATACAACTGCTCTGCGGTACGTCAATATCCATAAATAGTTTACAAAACCTCGCAGCTTCACTCTTGAGCTCCGGAATACCATCTATATCAACATACAACGAAGCTACACCCTTTTTCAGAGCTTCAATCTCTGCATCTACGCCTATCTGACAGGCAGGCAGACCAGGAATACCCATCTCCATCCTTATATAAGTTTCGCCGGTTGCCTTTTCAATATTATCTATCAATCTGCGGAGTTCTCTTATTGATGCCATTGCAACATTTTTTAAGCCTGATTCTACTATTTTTTCTTTCACTATTGCGAAATCAATCGCTGTTTCTTTGTTGGTTATCATATACTTTGCTATTAATTTCTAAAAATTTGATTTTTCAAAAATAAAAAAGTTTTTCAAATCTTAATACCTTTGCAAAAATATTTATTTCAACAGCGACTAAAATTTATGTTTAATATCATCACTGCTTATCCGCTCTGGTTTTTAATCTTTTGCCTGTTAACAGGCATTTTATACAGTTTTATTCTTTATTACAAAGAAAAGAATTTTTTCGGAACTTTTCTTAATTATACACTGGCAACTATGCGTTTTTTAGTCATTAGCATACTTTGTTTTCTTTTGCTCTCACCGTTGTTAAAAACTAAAACGAGACAGACTGAAAAACCTGTTATTATTTTCGCTTACGACAATTCTGAATCAATAATTAATAATAAAGATTCTTCTTTTTATAAAGGCGATTTTATTAAACAAATGAGTGAAGTTGAAAATAAACTAAGCAATAATTATGATGTTAAAAAATATTATTTTGGGCAAACATTTAGTGAAAATACTGACAAACTCTATAAAGACCAGCAGACAGACCTTTCCGAACTTTTTAATGAACTAAAAAACATATACAGTAATGTTAATGTGGGTGCTATGGTACTTGTAAGCGACGGCATCTTTAACAGCGGACTGGACCCGCTATATGCTGCGAAAAATATTAGTTTCCCTATATATTCCGTTGCTCTTGGTGATACAGGCATTCAAAAAGATATTATTCTTAAAAATGTCAGACATAACAATGTTGCTTATATCGGCAATAATTTCCCGGTCGAAATTATCGTGAATGCTTACAAAGCAGCAGGTAATACCGTTAAATTAACTATTAACGATAAAGATAAAGTTATTTATGAAAAAACACTTACAATTAATAACAATAATTTCAGCAGGACCATACCTATATATATGGAAGCCAAAACTACAGGCATTCAACATTACAAAATAGCTGTTACAGCTCTTAAAGACGAAATCACTGAAGCTAATAATGTAAAAGATATTTTTGTTGAAATTAAAAGTGAAAAACAAAAGGTGCTAATTCTCGCAGAAGCCCCCCACCCCGATTTGTCAGCTCTTAAAAACGCTATTGAAACTAATTATAATTATGAAGTCAGTTCCTTTGTTATTAATGATTTTAATCTAAATATTAATAGTTTTAATGTCATCATACTGCATCAACTCCCCTCTAAAAACCAACAGTGGAATCCCTTAATCCAGCAAATTATCAAAGCCGGGATACCTGCCCTTTTTATTATTGGAAGCAGATCTGACTTAAATACCTTTAATTCATATAAAGTTTGTTTTTCGATACTCGCAAACAAAAATATTTTCAATGAGGTGCAGCCTGTCTTTAATGACAACTTCACTTCTTTTACAGTAAATAATTCCGCAATTACTATTCTTCCTCAATATCCGCCCCTCTCTAGCCCTTTTGCAAATTATAGCCTTTTCAATTCTACTGATATATTGGCTTTCCAGAAAATAGGCTCTGTCAAAACTACCAAAGCCCTTATAGCCTTCCAGTCTGTCTCGGCGGGCAGATATGCCGTTATTGCTGGCGAAGGTATCTGGAAATGGAGACTGTTCAATTTTCTCCAGAAAGCTAATCACAATGAATTTAACGAAATCATTAATAAAACCATTCAATATCTCTCTGTTAAAACCGATAAAAGCAGGTTCAGAATATATAATTCAGGTTATTTCAACGAAACAGATGATATCGTTTTTGATGCCGAATTATTTAACGACAGTTATGAATTAATTAATGAACCTGATATTAATCTTACTATAACTAACAGCAAAGGCGACAAATACCCTTATTTGTTTTCTAAAACCGAAAAAGCATACCATCTATCTGCAGG
>JAGODS010000313.1 GCA_017998135.1 Bacteroidales bacterium | reverse complement strand
ATATTCGGATTTCTTGGCGCTAACGGTGCAGGTAAAACAACTGCTATTAAAATACTTTGCGGTTTATTAACCCCCACTTAGGAAACTCTTAAAGTAGCAGGTTATGATGTTTATACTCAAAGCGACAAAATTAAGAAGAATATAGGCTATATGAGCCAGAAATTCTCCCTTTATGATGACCTTACTATTTTTGAAAATATTAGATTTTACGCTGGTATATACGGACTTAACATTAAAGAGATAAAAGAAAAAGCGGACGAACTGCTCAACAAACTAAATTTACAACAATACAAAACAAGACTAATCAGGGATATACCTCTCGGATGGAAACAAAAACTCGCTTTTTCAGTTGCTGTATTTCATAATCCTTCTATTGTATTCCTTGACGAACCTACCAGCGGCGTTGACCCTATCACAAGGCGACAATTCTGGGAAATGATTTACGAAACAGCTCAACAGGGAATTACAGTCTTTGTTACTACTCATTATCTTGACGAAGCAGAATACTGCGACAGGGTTTGCATTATGACCGCAGGCAAAATCGTAGCTTTAGACAGCCCGCTTAACCTGATGAAAATATATAATACAGCTAATATTAATGAGGTGTTTTTAAAATTGATTAGAAGTAACGGGTAGCGGGACCTAATATTCAATACCAAATACTCAATACAATGTTCATAGGATTTATTAAAAAGGAAATATATCATATCACACGCGACATCAGAACGCTCCTTATATTGATATTAATGCCAATAGTTCAGATGTTGCTTTTCGGCTATGTTATCAATAATGATATTAAAAACGCTAAAATTGCAATATACGACCAGGCTAAAGATAATGTTACCAGAAAACTTACCAAAAAAATACTTTCCTCAGGTTATTTTCAACTTGAAAGAACCATAAATAATTATAAAGAGATAGATAATAGTTTTAAGAAAAATGAGATAAAATTAGTATTGATTTTTGAGCCTGATTTCGCTGATAAACTCCAAAATGAAGCCAAAGCCAATGTTCAGATAATTACAGATGCTTCAGAACCAAATACGGCAGAAATACTTGTTAATTATAACCTGGCTCTTATTAATGAATTTTCAAAGGAGTATAATAATCAAAACAATCAAAACTCTTTAATAGGAGTTGAATCGCGTATGTTTTATAATGCAGGGCTTAAAAGCGTATATATGTTTGTTCCCGGGCTAATGGGCTTACTTCTTATGCTTATTTCAGCTATGATGACTTCCATTTCTATCACTAAAGAAAAAGAAATGGGCAATATGGAAATACTGCTCGTTTCGCCGCTAAAACCTTATCAAATAGTAATCGGTAAAGTCATTCCATACATTGCGTTATCTTTCTTCAATTCAATAATTATTATCATACTTAGTATTTTTATTTTCAAAATACCGATGCAGGGCAATCTAATGCTACTACTCGGCGAGTGCATACTTTATATTATGGTTGCTCTATCGCTGGGTATATTTATATCAACTATCACTTCCAGCCAGCAAGTCGCAATGATAATATCGCTGGTAGGCTTAATGTTGCCGTCTATGCTACTTTCCGGATTTATTTATCCTATTGAAAATATGCCACAAATACTGCAATGGCTTTGTATGATTATGCCGCCCAAATATTTTATCATCATAATTAAAGGAATTATGCTTAAAGGCAATGCTTTTATCTATGTATGGAAAGAAACTTTAATCCTTGTTTTTATGTTTTTGATTTTTATTGTACTTAGTATTAAAAATTTTAAAATCCGTCTTGAATAAATGAGAATTATAATCTATATATTGCAAAAAGAATTTCTTCAGATTTTTCGTAATAAGATGATGTTACCTGTCATCTTCATAGTTCCATTTGTACAACTACTTATCATAGTAAATGTCGCCACTTTTCAGATGAAAAACATAAAAATGGAAATTGTTGATATGGATATGAGTTCTACATCAAGGCAATTAACAGCTAAGCTCTCAGGTTCTCCCTTCTTTATCATCACAGGTCAATCTTTTTCTTATAAAAACTCTGAAGAAAACCTTAAAAAAGGACTAAATGATGTCATACTACAGTTCCCCCCTGATTTTGAAAAAAAACTTGTCAAAGAAGGTAAAGCCGAAGTTTTTCTCGGAATAAATGCTATCAATTCAATGACTGCCGCTTTAACCAATGCTTATACCAATGCTGTTATTATGGATTTCAACAAAAATATAAGCGCTCTTAACAATACTCAAACAACTAAACCACTTCCATATAAACAAATAAACATTAACTACCAGCACTGGTATAATCCCGAGTTAAGATACCTTAATTTTATGGTTCCGGGCATACTTGTCCTGCTCGTTACAATGATAGGATTAATTCTTGCAGCTATGAATATTGTCAGAGAAAAAGAAATAGGCACCATAGAGCAAATCAATGTTACACCAATACACAAGTCTCAGTTTATTGTCGGCAAACTGCTGCCTTTCTGGATGATCGGACTTTTCGAACTGGCTCTCGGCTTAACAATAGGCAAATTAGTCTTTAACATACCTATACTCGGCAGCTTACCGCTACTTTTTTTAGTAGCCAGCATTTATCTTATCATAGTTCTTTCTGTGGGACTAATAATATCTACTATCACCAACACACAGCAACAGGCTATGTTTATCGCTTTCTTTTTCATAATGATTTTCCTGCTGATGAGCGGCTTATTTACTGCTATTGAAAATATGCCGCTCTGGGCTCAGTATTTTGACTATATCAACCCCCTCGCCTATTTCATAAGGATTATAAGGATGATACTTCTCAAAAGCTCTGGCTTTGCTGATATAATCAAAGATTTTTCAATCCTGCTATTTTTCGCTATTTCTATATTAACACTTTCTATCAGACGCTACAGAAAAACCTCCTGATACAAATCCCTCACATCCTCGGATTTCATCCCTTATCAATACAAATAAAAAATCAACTTATAATTCACCTTAAAAGCAAACATCCTTCTATACGAGCCTAAGTTAGAAGTCTTAAACATCCCTTAATCTCCCTCCGATAAACCAATTAAATCTCTTATAATAAAGAGGATACCCTTACCTAATTTAATGGCGCTAACCTCGTTAGTGATGGCACTAACCTCGTTAGTGATGGCACTAACCTCGTTAGTGATGGCACAAACTCCGTTAGTGATGGCACAAACTCCGTTAGTGATGGCACAAACTTTTTTAGTGATGGCACAAACTCCCTTAGTGATGGCACTAACTCCGTTAGTGATGGCACAAACTTTTTTAGTAATGGCAAAAACTACGTTAGTGATGGCACAAACTCTGTTAGTTATTGCA
>JAGODS010000312.1 GCA_017998135.1 Bacteroidales bacterium | reverse complement strand
AATTAAACGACTGACACATTCAATTAAACGACTGGCACTTTCAATTTAACGACTGTCACATTCAATTTAACGATGGTCAATGTCAATTAAACGACAGGCACATTCAATTAAACGACTGTCACATTCAATTAAACGACTGGCACATTCAATTAAACGACTGGCACATTCAATTAAACGACAGGCACATTCAATTAAACGACAGGCACATTCAATTAAACGACAGGCACATTCAATTAAACGACTGGCACATTCAATTAAACGACTGGCACATTCAATTAAATTCAGATAATTATTTGTAAATTTGAATTGCATAGGTTATTATTAAAGTCTGTATTTTAAACTCTTAGCTTAGGATTTGAGCTAATACTTGAGCAATTTGTTTAAATAATTATTCTCGGGTGTTGTTATAGCCTTTATTATTCATAAAAAAATAAAAACCGCTGAAGCGGTTTGAGAGAAAGGAAAGTAGATTTTTTATACACTACAATAAATTATGCCGCAATCTTAAGGGCATCTCTAAAAACCTATTAATTTTTAACCTCACCCTTACCCTCTCCTAATTTTAGGAGAGGGAAGACGGAGTTTTTAGAGATGCCCTTAAATTGATTTTAAAGGAGCTTATGAGGTTGTTTAGCTTAGTTCGCTTAGTTGCGGAGTTATTCTCAAAAGATAGATTAAGATAGAAGGGAAAAAAATTTAACTGTTCAATATTTATTTAACGGTTCCGCCATTGGGGAAGTCAGCGGTCTGGGAAATAAAGCAAAGTTTTCCTTCTGGGTTTTCAGCCATTAGTATCATACCGTTGGATTTTATTCCTTTAATATCTTTAGGAGAGAGATTTGCTACTATTACAACCTTCTGACCAATTATTTCTTCGGGTTTATAATGTTCGGCAATTCCGGCAACCACAATTCGCTGGTCAATGCCTGTATCAACTTTAAGTTTAAGCAGTTTGTTGGCTTTGGGAATACGTTCAGCTTCCAGAATAGTAGCTAAACGGAAATCTATTTTAGCAAAGTCTTCGTAATCAATAGCGGGCTTTAGGGGAGCAAGGTTAGTAACAGCTTCTTTATTGGCAGTTTTGGTATCCAGCAATTTGTTTACCTGAAAATCAATAGCTTCATCTGTTATATTTTCAAATAATAAAGAAGGTGCTTTAATTGTTTGTCCTACTTTAAGAATATCAACAGCACCGGCAGCCTCCCATTTGAGCTGCTCTAAATTGAGCAAATCAAAGAGTTTTTTTGAAGCGAAAGGCAGGAAAGGCTCTCCTAAAATAGCGAGATTAGCAGCGAGTTGAAGGCTTATGTTAAGGACGGTTTTCACTCTGTCGGGATTATCCTTAAATACTTTCCAGGGTTCATTTTCTGTGAGATACTTATTACCGGCTCTTGCAAGATTCATAAACTCGCTTAGGGCTTCGCGGAAATGGAAAGTTTCTATTTGCTTTGCTATCTTATCAGGATATAAAGCGATTTCTTTGACTAAATTATTATCAATATCTTTTAATTCCGTAACTTCAGGAACTACGCCTTTAAAATATTTATGCGTAAGGACAAAAATCCTGTTAATAAAATTTCCCGGTATAGCCACTAATTCGCTATTATTTTTAAGTTGAAAATCTTTCCAGGTAAAGTCGTTGTCTTTGGTTTCTGGGGCATTAGCAGTTAGGACATACCTGAGTGTGTCCTGTTTGCCTGGCATTTCTTCCAGGTATTCATTTAGCCAGACAGCCCAATTGCGTGATGTAGAAATTTTATCGCCTTCAAGGTTTAAAAAAGAATTTGCCGGCACGTTGTCGGGCAGTATAAAAGAGCCTTCTGCTTTTAGAATTACTGGGAAAATAATACAATGAAAAACTATATTATCTTTACCTATAAAATGAACAAGTCGGGTGTTCTCTTCTTTCCAATAAGGCTGCCAGTCTTTGCCTGTTTTAAGGCTCCATTCTTTAGCAGCGGAAATATAACCTATAGGAGCGTCAAACCATACATATAATACTTTATTGGCAGCTTCTGCCAGCGGAACCTTTACTCCCCAGTCTAAATCGCGCGTTACGGCTCGTGGCTGTAGTCCTTTATCTATCCAGCTTTTGCACTGCCCATAAACCGTTGCCCGCCAGTCGTCTTTATGCCCTTCAAGTATCCATTCTTTTAGCCAGCTTTCATATTTATCAAGCGGTAGAAACCAATGTTTTGTAGTTTTTAGAACTGGCTTTTTATCACTTAAAACAGACACAGGATTGATTAAATCTGTTGCATTTAGTGATGTGCCGCATTTTTCACACTGGTCACCGTAAGCCTTCTCATAATTACAATGAGGACAGCTGCCTGTGATATATCTATCTGCCAGAAATTGCTGTTGATCTTCATCAAAGTATTGTTCTGTTTCTTTTTCTATAAAGATTCCTTTATCATAAATAGTCTTAAAAATATCTGCTGAGGTTGTATGGTGTATAACAGCCGATGTTCTTGAATAAATATCAAAAGTTATACCAAGCTGCTCAAAGGTCTTTTTAATGATATTATGATATTTATCTACGATTTCCTGTGGTGTTACTTTTTCATTTCTTGCTTTTATAGTTATGGGAAAGCCGTGTTCATCCGAGCCGCCTATAAACAATACATCCTCCCCCTTAGAGCGTAAATAGCGGGCATAAATATCAGCAGGTATATAAACTCCTGCAAGATGTCCTATATGTATCGGACCATTGGCATAAGGCAAAGCTGAAGTTATGGTATATCTTGCAAATTTTTTCTTAGGTTCTGTCATAGTTGTATTATTTTGCTTGTTTTTAAAGCTGCAAAATTATAATAATTAAATTACACTGACTTTTGAGACCGAGATGAAGCATAACGGCTTCAGTTCCTCTTTAATTAAAGGCATTATCGCTTCTTTTGAAAAAATTGAAAAAGATTAATTAATTAGGCGTTTCGCATTTTGAAAATGGGAAAATATTAAAATTGATAAAGACTTCAGTGGGCAAAGCGGGCAAAAACGCCAAGTGGAAGTTTATTACCTGCTTTGTCAGGAAGATATAACTCTCCATACTCCATATCCTGGATATTATTAAAAATTTTATTAACAAGGTTATTTGCTATTAAAGCAGAGAATCCGATAGAATAAAGATTTAAAATAAAAAAACTACTTTTATCGGCTAAAAGGCTTGAGCATAATTTAAGCAGTTCGTTGATATGTTCGGTAAGCAGCCATTTTTCGCCTTCAGGTCCCCTGCCGTAAGCGGGCGGGTCTAATATAATACCATTATATTTATTGCCTCTTTTAACTTCTCTCTTTACAAACTTAATTGCATCCTCAACTACCC
>JAGODS010000311.1 GCA_017998135.1 Bacteroidales bacterium | reverse complement strand
ATTTTATCTATGATAACTTATTCAGCAATCTTGTTTAAGCCTGTTATGTGCTTAATAAAAAAGAATATGTCTGCAATATGGCTGAATTTTGAAGAAAAATATGCTTTGACTTAATCAGCAGACCCTATTTATACATAGGACGTTGCAATATGCTACGATATAACGCCCTTTCAGGGATAAATATTATTTACTAATCAACTTAGAAACGAGTTTTTAATATTGATATTTATAAATTGGCAAAACTTATTGTTTATTTCTTTTCATATCCTTTTTATAGTTTTTCATCATTTTCCCAAAGGTCTTATCCTTCTTTCTTCTCTCAGCAACAGAAGATTCAAAATGTGCTTTCTCTCTTTCCATTTTCAAATAATTATTATATGAATTTCTGTCAATTTCACCGGTTTCAACAGCAGTAATAACTGCACATCCAATCTCATTTAAATGAGTGCAATCTTTAAACTTACAATTAACAGCCAAATCGACAATCTTTTGAAAAGTATATTCCAATCCATCAGCATTATCAGCAATTCCAACTTCTCTCATTCCCGGGTTGTCAATTAATATCCCGCCATTATCCAATACAATTAACTCCCGGTGGCTTGTAATGTGTCTTCCTTTGTTTGAACTTTGACTTATTGAATCGGTGCGCATAATATTTCTGCCCGACAATTTATTAAGCAAAGTTGACTTTCCAACACCTGAAGAGCCAAGCATACAATAAGTCTTGCCTTTTAGAATAAGCTTTTCTAAATCATCATATCCCTTTTTTGTCTCATTACTTATTGCTATCAGCGCCACATACTCAATTCTTTGTTTAATACTGTCTAATATTTCAGATAAACGCTGTTCATATATCAAATCAATTTTTGTAAGTACAATAACAGGACTTACTTTAGAAGAGTTGCATATCGCCAAATATCTTTCAAGCCTGTTGATATTAAAATCACGGTCAACAGCCTGCACTAAAAAAGCATAATCTATATTAGTTGCTATTATTTGAATCTCTCCAAATTGACCTACTGCCTGTCTTTTGATAATGGAGAATCTGGGAAGTATTTTATGAATTATGGCAAAAGCTTCTTCATAAGTTGTAAGAGCCACCCAATCGCCCACAGCAGGAAAATCCTCGCGGCTATTAGCAGTAAAACGCAAATTTCCCGTTATCTCCGCCTCAAACTCGTCTTCGGTAGTCTTTACAATATATCTTTCCTTATGCTCCGTAATAACTCTCCCAATCTCAAAACCTTCAAGCCCTTGCTCTATTCTGCAAAGCTCCAAATCATTATTATATCCTAAATCTTCTAATTTCATTGTTATAATCTTTAATCTGAATTATTTATAAAAAATTTCATTCACGAAAAACTCGCAAAGTATGTAAATCAATTAAAGGCATCTCTAAAAACTCCATATTCCCTTTCCTGTTTTAGGATAGAGTAAGGGTGAGGTAAAATTTTTATTAGTTTTTAGAAGTCCCCTTAAGTTAATAATCTATAACATAATCTTTGTTTCTTCATCGTAAGCATCTGCTTTCTTTTCATTGCATATTTTACACATAGTTTGTAAATTATCATTTTTGTTACTACCCCCTTTTGAAGAAGGTATGATATGATCAACAGTCATCATAACATCACCTGTTTCCTTTTTAGCATAGAGGTCTAAATGCAAACCTGCACCTTTATCTTTTTCAACAGCAAAATAACTTCCTTTAATTCCACAATTAATGCAAGAAATGCCTTTCTCATAAAAAATCTTAGCATTTTTCAATGAAAGCCTGATATTTTTTCCATTCTCCTGCCAGTACAATTTCTGAACAGGCAGATTTTCTAACCAGTCAAATACCTCTTTTATAGATAAGGTTTTAAGTCTTTTCAATCCGTTATGCGTAGCTCTATATTTAGTCATTGTTTATTGTTTTTATCCTATCGCTATGATTTATTGGTAGCCAGATATTTTTAACTCGTGTTATAGAAATTGGATAAGTTATTTTATGTAAATGAGTATTTAATCTTTTAACAGCATCATCTAAGTCTTTAAATATATACATAATGTCATTAAATTTAGATTAGATATTATTCAAACAATTAACCTTTATAATTAATACAAAAAAGTTACTCATTAGAGTTTATGCGCAATATTAGATAATTTTAAAGGTGCTTATGAGATCGCTTCGCTTAGTTCCCGCAGATAACGCAGATAAACGCAGAAAAAATTAATATCAGCGAAAATCTGCGAAATCTGCGGGAGATGTATTTTTTGAAAAAATTCATGAATTAATCAGGTTAAGAAAATCATCACCATATTTCTCAACAAATTTATCTCCAATACCTTTTATTTTAAGCAAATCTTCTCTGTTTAGAGGTTTTTTTACAGCTAATTCTCTAAGTACATTGTCGTGGCAAACCATAAATGCAGGAATATCAAATGAATTTGCAAAACTTCTTCTCAGTTCTTTCAGCTTAATGTACAATTCTTTTTCAGCATCATTCAAAACAGGTATTGTTTTATCAACAATATTATCGAGAATCACCAGAGGTACTTGAATTTCATTATTAAGATATTTCTCCCCTTTTTCAGACAGTTTAATAACAGGCATATTTTCAAATGCAGAAATATACTCCACCTTTATTAAATCATATTCTATCAGCAATTCAATAATTGTTTTCAACTCTTCACTTTTATATGAAGGGAACAATGAAAATGTCTCAAGTTCATTAAGTTTAAAATTAATATTAAAAGTAGATTTAGTTCCTTTAAGCACAGAAATAGTTTTCTTGATGCCAAGAGGAAAAGGCAGCTCACAGAGGCAATACAAGATGATTTTAGCAATTGCAGCCTCATAATAAGTAATGATCTTCTGAATAATTTGCTTATTTGCTTTCATTGGGAAAAGATTTAAAATTATTGCTTCTTGTTCAGTTTTTTTATCTCCTTATCAAAATCCGATTCATAGTTTTTATCCTGTATTACCCGGTATTTATCAAACTCCATTTCTGCTTTCAGCTTTGCTTCAAGCATTGTTATTTTTCCTTTGTCTTTCAAGATGGGATAATTTGATAGCTGCAAAAAATCAATAAGAAATTTATTCCAGTCTTTCATATACATCAACTGCTGACGTTGTGCATTATTTTCAGCCAAATCCAAATAAGCCGAAACAATACGGTTAAGCTCAGAAATATGAGTTTCATTCAAATAATTTTTTGCAATTACAACATCACTTTTTAATATTTTCCCTTCAGGTGCATATTTCCAGGTTTTCAGACCTATGAATAATTTCTTTGCGTCAGCTTCTGTATATATTATTTCCGCTGCTATTTTGCCTGTTATTGCCCAGTGCAATTTGTTTTTTACTGACGCAA
>JAGODS010000310.1 GCA_017998135.1 Bacteroidales bacterium | reverse complement strand
TATTGTCGCCTCCACTGGCAAAAATAGTTGCTAAATCGGATAAGTTAAAGCAACTTCTGAGAAATTATATTTTCCCACCTATATTAAAAAGGGTTTCAAATTGCAGGCTGGCAGATTAGCCACTTTTTTAATTTTACGTTAATTATTCTTAAATTAAGATAGTTTTTGATTAAGGAATCAAAGACTATATATACCTTTGTAAAAAATTTTAATAAAAATATATCTATCTGAAAAGAATGATTATTCAATACTTTAAATGTTAAAAAAAAGAATAATTATATTAACTGTTTTTGCACTTGTATCTATTGCATCATTATTAGTACTTCAGCTTTACTGGATTAATAACGCCATCAAAGTCAGAGAGAAAAATTTTGATACAGATGTTAATGATGCGGTTAATTCGGTTATTTATCAAATGGAGAAGATAGAAACCGCTCAAAATCTCAGAAAACGCAGCAATCTTTTCCCGCCTATAGATTCCCTCTTTTTTAATTCTATTGATTCAATGGAGAAATATCTCAAACAATATTATCATTATTTCCCTGATAGTGTCAATCTTGATAGTCGTGTTGATAAGTTTTTCAAGAAGAAGTTTATTCTAAATGATATTTTGGATAATTTATTTAACTATAAACATTTTAACCTGATTGAAGAGCGAGTTAACAGCAAGTTATTAGATATACTTTTAAAAAAGGAATTGGTTAATCGTGATATAACTACTGAATATGAATATGGAATTTACAGCCCGAGACGTAATGTTATTGTTATGCAAAAGACAGGAAATTACACAAAACAATTAAGCAATACTCCTTTTCGCTTTACTCTCTATCCGGGTGATATGTTTATGCCGCGTGAATACCTGCTTGTATATTTCCCAAACAGGACAACTTTTATACTTACAAGGATGTGGGGTATGCTGATAGTATCCCTTCTGCTTGCCGCCGCTTTTACAATAATTTTTGCATATAACATTTATACTATAATAAAGCAGAAAAAAGTAAGCGAAATGAAGAGCGACCTTATAAATAATCTAACACACGAGTTTAAAACCCCTATATCAACTATATCGCTTGCCTGTGAAACTCTTAAGGATAGTGAAATACTAAAGTCTGAAGGTCTTGTGCATTCTTATCTTAATATTATAAATCAGGAAAACAGCAGACTTGGAACTATGGCTGAGAAGGTGCTACAGGCAGGAATTATGGAAAAAGGGCATCTTGCGTTGCATAAGGAAATTATTAGCCTTCATAAAATAATTAATGATGTCGCTGCGAAAGTTGCTTTATTGATTGAGAAAAAGAACGGGTCGCTTAAACTCTCGCTTAATGCCGAAAACGACCGTATTAAAGGCGATAAAATTCATCTGACTAATACTTTTCATAACCTGCTTGATAATGCAGTTAAATACTCTCAGGATAATCCTTGTATTTCTATTACTACTCATAATGTTGAGAACGGTATTTTGATAGCTATTTCCGATAAAGGAATTGGTATTTGTAAAAAGGACCAGTTAAAGATTTTTGATAATCTGTTTAGGGTTCATACAGGAAATATTCATAATGTTAAAGGATACGGACTGGGTTTAGGCTATGTTAAAACCGTTGTTTTAAAGCATAAAGGAAATATTTCTGTAGATAGTGAATTAAAAAAAGGTGCAACTTTTAGTATATTTCTACCTTTTTATTAAATTTGCACATTTATTTTTTTAATAAACTCTATTATGGATAAATATAAAATCTTACTCGCCGAAGATGATTATAACTTCGGGAATGTATTAAAGAACTACCTTGAAATAAAAGGTTATTTTGTTACTTTGACAGAAAATGGTAAGGAGGCGCTGGAAGTATTAAAAACAGAGAATTTTGATTTCTGTATTGTTGATATTATGATGCCCGTAATGGATGGCTTTTCATTAGTCAAACAAATTAAGAAAATTGACAGTAAAATTCCTATTATCTTTCTCACTGCAAGAAATATGCAGGAAGATATACAAAACGGTCTTAAATTAGGGGCTGACGACTATATTACCAAGCCCTTCAGTATGGAAGAATTATTGTTGAGAATAAAAAACATTATAAAAAGAACTTATAGAACGGATAACCCGATGGAGAGAACTTCTGTGTTTAATCTGGGTAATGCTGTTTTTGATTTTAATAAACAGTTGCTTTTTGTTAAAAAAGAAGAAATTAAGCTCACTTCTAAAGAATCCGAACTGCTTAAATTATTATGCGAACAAAAAAATGAAGTGGTTGACCGTAATTATGCTCTTAACAGGATTTGGCTTAATGATAGTTTTTTTAGTGCAAGAAGTATGGACGTTTATGTTACTAAACTTAGAAAGATATTGAAGAAAGTTAATAATGTTGAATTGCAGAATGTGCACGGTATAGGCTTTAAACTTATTGATAAAGAAAATAAGCAATAATTTATTTATTTTTTATTTTATCATCATTCAACATTCATCATTTACCATTCATAATTCAAAAAGATGCGGCTTGACATCCTGACCTTATTCCCTGAAATGTTTCAAGGTCCTTTTGATTGTTCAATAATTAAAAGAGCTAAAGACAAAGCTAAAGCCGAGATATTTATCCATAATATAAGGGATTTTACCCAGGGAAAAAACAGGCAGGCTGACGATTATCCTTATGGCGGTGGTGCAGGTATGGTTATGATGATAGAACCCATAGCTTTATGTATAGAAAATCTGAAGCAACAAAGGCATTATGATGAAATAATTTTCCTTACACCTGATGCCCCTGTTTTAAAACAAAGCACAGCCAATCATTTATCTACTCTTGATAATATAATGCTCCTTTGCGGGCATTATAAAGGTATTGACGAAAGAATCAGACAGCTCTTTATTACCAAAGAAATTTCTATTGGCTCTTATGTCTTATCCGGCGGCGAACTTGCTGCTATGGTGCTTTGCGATTCTATTATCCGTCTTTTACCAGGTGTTCTTAATGATGAAACTTCGGCTCTAAGCGATTCATTTCAGTATAATTTGCTTTCTCCACCGGTTTATACTCGCCCTTATAATTATAAAGGGCTTACTGTGCCTGATATATTATTAAGCGGCAACCAGAAGCTTATTGACCAGTGGAAATATGAAAAAGCTATTGAGAAAACTAAACAAATAAGACCCGACTTATTAACCGAGGATTAATAAATGAAAAAAATACTTTTATTTTATTTCTTCTTTTTAAGTCTTTTTACTTATCCGAAAAGTGTAGATTTAATTACAGCCCGCAGGGTTGCTGTTAATTTATGCAAATACGAAAAGCCTCTTTTTAATAATATTTATCCTGAAATTACAGATTGTTTTGTGGTTTGTCCAAACAGGATACCCTGCTTTATAT
>JAGODS010000309.1 GCA_017998135.1 Bacteroidales bacterium | reverse complement strand
CCTCATAATAACCTCTTCTTATCCTTTTAACATCCACAAATACAACTACGCAATCAAGTGATTTAGCAATACGTTCCGCTCCTTTAAAAAAGCCTGTGTTCTGGTTCATAAAATAAGTCCAGTATTCAATTTCAGTTTTGGTGGGGGTTTGGTCCGAAGCTAAAATATTAAGACTGGGTTCTGCTTTATGTTTTAAAAGATACCTGTAAGTTTGTTTAAAAGCAATGAATGACAAAGCATATTTAGAGCGTAGAGCTAACAGATATTTCTCAAAATTCTCATCTGTCAGCGGTTTATAAACCATATTTACTTTATAATCAAAATACAGGGGCGAAACTGTTGCTGCCCATTCCCAGTTGCCAAGATGCCCGGGTATAGCTATTATTGTTTTGCCTGCTTTAAAGTAAGGAATCATAACTTCTGCATTTACATATATGAATCTTTGTCTTAATTCCTTTTCTTTTAAATGTTTTAATTTTAATACTTCTATAATAATATCTGCAAGGTTTTTATAAAATTTCTTTTCCAATTCTTTTATCTCGCTTAACGATTTATTTGGAAATGAATTAAGAAGGTTTGTTCTTACTACTTTTCGCCTGTATTTTACTATATAATACAATATAAAATAAAGCAAGTCCGAGAAAATATATAAAATTCTCAACGGCAATAATGATAGTATCCAAACCTTTAAAATGAATATGTAATATAATAACTTCATAAGCCTGCAAAATTAAATAAATTTACTCTATGAATGTAAATTCCCGAAATTTATACCATATACTATACTTGATGGATAGTAAACAGAAGTAGTTTTATCTTGCTACAAACATTAAATCACTTAAGAATTTATTATAAATTACTATTCAACATTTATAACTCATAACACAGAGCAATTTATACATTTTTTTTCTTTTCCAAATTCATTTTCTCATCAGGCAGCAGGTAATTGCTTATTATTTTTATAAGCTGTAGTATATTATTAATATTTAACTTTCTATTAATATTACTTATATGTTTTCGGACTGTTTTCGGGCTTATATTCATTAATTTGGCAAGTTTAGTCGCTTTTAAGCAATAATAATATATGTTTTTTATTACCTCTGCTTCGCATTTGGTGAAATTTTTGAGAAAAATGTCGTGTTTAAGCTGGCTGTTATTATCGAAAACTTTCATTATGTCTTCGTCTAATTTAATATTATTATCTTGATAAATCACTTCACCTAAAAACAAGTTATCGATATAATCATTTTCAAGTTTTAGTTGCGAATTGATTACTTGTAAAGTGAGATAGCTGTCATTCCCCTTATTAAATCTTAGAAAGAAATTAAATTCAGTTCCATTATCCAGAAGCTTTTTCCGTTTTGTACGTATTGCGTTATCGCATTGATGATAGTGCTTGCAAAGCCATTCATAGTTCTTTTCTTTCAGTTCTTTCCAGCTTATATTTAATATTTTCAATATTGCCTCATTAACATAAACAAGCTTCATATCTCGATTATATATATAAATGCCTGTTTTCATACTTTTAAATATTGTATCAAAAATTTTATAATTTCTTTTATAGCTATTATTTTCTTCACCATAAACTTCTTCAAAATAACTATACAAATTGTCCAACATTTCTTTTTTATCTCTATCTATTATCATATTTTTCAAATTTTTTTACAAAATTATACATATCATTTGAATCTTTATTAAAAATAATTTAAAAATTACTTAAAAATACTTTAATTATAGTATAAAAAATACTACAATTTAATAATATAAAATAACATTTAACCATATATTTTTGTAAAATCATTTTTTAATCATTCTCTGCCTTTTTAAAAATAAATTATTTATAAACAATTAAAATTTTAATATTATGGCAACAAGAAAAGCAAAAGCAGTATTTAAAGTAAACAGTCCTTATGAATATAAAATTATACTACCTAAATCGACTTCTTCAATTAATAAACTCCGGTTAAATGTGAGCATTTTCAATAATCCAAATCCTACGCTTGAGGAAATGGAAACTCAAGTTGATGTCTTGCAAAATTACATAGACCTTGTCAATGGCGGAGACCATTCTTATATCGGTATGCGTAATGAAGCAACTGCTCTTTTATATAGGATGAACCAGCAACAGTTAATTTATGTCAACCAGGTCGCTAATGGTAATGTCGGTATTTTAGAACTTAGCGGATATGATATCAGCGACGAACCTAATCCACGTCCTATTCCGGACCAGGTTATTATTAAAAAAATCGTTCCCGGTAAAACTGCTAAAACTGCTAAAATTTTTATTGTTAGTATGGAACAAGTCCGCTTAAATTTTATTGTTCAGATGACTACAACTCCTGAACTGGAAGATAGCTGGAAACAAATTCTGCTAAAATCAAATTCTAATAATATTATCATTTCAGACTTAATTCACGGACAGGAAGTCTGGTTCAGGGTTTGTGCTTATAACCCTGCCGGAACTGGACTATGGTCTGTACCTGTCTCTTTCATCTGCCAAAACTAAATCCCCGCTTTATTTGTTAATTTTTTGTGATTAACTCTTCATTTTATGTTATCTGTTACTAATACACACTTTACCGAGCCATTTATGATATATTTCAAAATTAATAAACAAACCTTTAACATTTAAAATTATTCATTTAATATTAAAATTATGAACGCAAATCATTATATTTTAAGCCTTACTGGAAATAGTTATTTCAAAGTGCAACTTCCTGATTCAAGCTTTGCCTACTGTCTATCACGCAATTTTGAAGTCAATTCAAACGGACTTCTTGTTACTGAACAGAACTATCCGCTCTACGAAGAAATCCAATTACAAGATCCTTATACTAACACTCTTAAGTTCTCTGAAGCAGGTTTAGTTAGCGAATTTATAAGTCCTAACTGGTCTGTTATAGGGCAGGTTACTGCCACTCTTTTTATCTCACCTCATAAACTTACTAATCTCGGCAATGGATACTTCGCTGCTAATTTTCAATCTGGAGAACCTCAAACCGCTAATCCTGGTAGCGCCGGTCCTTTTGAAAATATTAAACTATACTCCCGCTCTGTTATTGATGTCCCTCTCTTTTACCCTCACGTAGTTATTAAAGTTCCTGTTAATAACTATAGGGATATACTTGCTCTCGCACATACTATTATCTCAATGATGACTATTAGTATTGCTATTTTCGACTCGCCCGATCCTGCTTTATCTGTTATTCAAACACAAGCTGATTTATTAGAAACTTTAATCGCTGATGTAGAAGGAGTCGACCACTCAAAGATTGGGTTACGCAACGAAGCTGCTGTTAATCTTTATCTGCTTTTACAAAAAGAAATAATTTATGTTAACCAAGTTGGCAATGGGGATAGCGGCATTTTAGCACTCAGCGGCTT
>JAGODS010000308.1 GCA_017998135.1 Bacteroidales bacterium | reverse complement strand
AGATAGTAATGCGATATATTATGATGTAATGTCACCGCTTGTCAATAGTCAAGACGAAACCATAGCCGTTTTAGTTTTCAGAATAGACCCTAATTATTATATTTTTCCAAGATTGCAATCCTGGCCAATTCCGACTAAAACAGCCGAAATTCAGATAGTAAGAAAAATAGATGATAATGTTATCATAATAAATGAATTAAAAAATATAAAAAATTCAGCCTTTCAAATAAATATACCATTAGCGAATAAAAATTTTCCTGCTGTTCAAGCAGTTAACGGAAGAGAAGGAATATATGAAGGAAAAGATTATAGGGGTCAAAAGGTATTAACTGATATGCGCCCTATTCCAGAAACTCCCTTTTATATTATTACTAAAGTTGATACTTATGAGGTTTTCTCGGAAATATATTATAGAGAATACATTATAATAATTATTTCAATACTTATCATAATAATTACAGGTTTAAGCTCATATATTATATATGGATTTTATAAAAAAAATTAAAATATTATTCTATCTGATTAATTTCATCAATTTATTATAAATCAACATTTTCAACAGTTACTAACTTTAGTACAAACGAAGCGTGGACGCTTCACCTAATAGAGGATTTAACCCAATATTTTAATTAATGCAGGTTTAATAAAAAAATATGACACTATTATGAAAAAACTATGAGTGAACAAAAAAAAATAAATTCAAACAGAACTAATCTAATAATTACTATAGTTGTTTCTTTATTGATATTGCTAATAGCATCTATAGTTTTCTTCAATTATTATATTAAAAAAATTAAAACCGAAAAATACAAAGAATTATCCGCAATTGCTCAACTAAAAACATTTCAATTAGAAAACTGGTTATCAGATAGAAATGGTGATATTAAAGTTATATCAGAATCTCAAACCTTTAATGAATTTATTCAGGAATACCTAACCTACCCACAAAGTAAGAAAATAAAAGATGTTTTATTTAAGCAGTTTTTATTAATTAAAGAATACCACAATTATGAAAATATATTGTTGCTCTCAACCTCAGGTGATATTCTTTTATCAACTGATAGCAACGACTATAAAATTGACAATCATTCAAAAAACATATTACATCAAATTTTTAAAGAAAAAGATATAGTATTTTCAGATTTTTATTTTTGCAATACACACAAACAAATTCATTTAGATATATACGCCCCTTTATTAAATAAAAATAATGCACTTTTTGCAATACTCTGCTTTCGTAATAATCCATCTGCATTTATTTACCCTTTAATACAATCCTGGCCTGGTGAAAGCAAAACATCCGAAACTTTAATTGTAAGAAAAGAAGGTGATAAAGTACTTTTCCTCAATGATTTAAAAAACAATAAAAATGCAGCATTAAAATTAAAAATCCCATTAAGCAGGACAAACATACCTGCTGTACAGGCTGTTAATGGAATATCAGGAATGTTCACTGGTAAAGATTATATAGGGAATAAAGTATTGGCAGATTTAAGAACAATTAAGGGAACAAACTGGTTTTTAATTACAAAAATAAATTTCTCAGAATTATATTCAGACTTTTTTGTAACAGCTACAATAATTTTACTTTCATTAATAATAATCTTTATTGTCATTATTTTCAGTTTTTCAAATGTATATAACCAAAGACAGAAAATCATTTATAAACAATTATTTATAAAAGAACGGAATTTACGGGAAACACAGGAGGAATTCAAAACTATATTATATAGTATAGGTGATGCAGTTATTACCAATGATAAGAATGGAAAAATTAAATTGATGAATAAAATAGCAGAAGAATTGACTGGTTGGAAAGAGAATGAAGCTAAAGATAAACCATTAGAAGAAATATTCAGGATAATTAATGAAGATAGCCGTCAGAAAGTAGAAAATCCTGTGCAGCGAGTGCTTAAAGATGGTATTATTGCTGGATTAGCCAATCATACTCTGCTAATTTCAAAAGATGGAACCGAAACCCCAATAACTGATAGTGGCGCCCCTATTAAAAATGAAAAAGGACAAATTACAGGCGTAGTGCTTGTATTCAGAAGTCAGGCAGAAGAACGAATTGCTCAAAAAATATTGTCTGATAGTCAAAAAAGATATCACTCATTATTTTTATCTACCAATGATGGCGTATGCCTCCACGAGATAATTTTTGATAATAAAAATGAACCTGTTAATTATAAAATATTAGATGTAAATCCTAAATATGAGGAAATATTAGGTATATCTAAACAAGCAGCAGTTAATAAATTGGCTACTGAGCTTTATCAGACAAATGAGGCTCCTTATCTTAAAGAATACTATAATGTAGCAAAGACAGGTCTTCCTTATAGTTTTGAGACCTATTTTTCACCTTTAAACAAATATTTCAAAATATCTGTCTTCTCACCTGCTTTTAATCATTTTGCAACTGTCTTTCAGGATATAACCCTTAGTAAATTGGCTTTTATAGAAATAAAAGAAAGTGAAGAAAGACTAAACGCCCTTATTAATGCTACTGAAGATATAATTTGTTTTAAAGATGACAAAAGAAGATGGTTGATTGCCAATGATAGTATTATTGAGCTTTACCAGTTAAAAAATATAGATTACAGAAATAAAACAGAATTTGAATTAGCCGAATATACTGCCGACATATATAAAGAAGTATTCAGAAATTGTTATAAAACTGATGAAAGCGCCTGGAATAAAAATGCATTGTCTCAAACAATTGAAACTATTCCTGACAGCAAAGGAAATAATAAAGTATTTGATATTTATAAAATCCCTCTGTTCAATACTGACGGTTCGCGAAAAGGACTTGTTGTTTTTGGCAGAGATATAACCCAACGAATTAAAACTGAAGAAGAACTGCTTAAAGCCAAACAAAAAGCTGAAGAAAGCGACCACCTGAAAACCGCTTTTCTGCATAATATATCTCACGAGATTAGAACTCCAATGAATGCTATAATTGGCTTTTCGCAATTTCTAAAATATGATAATTTAACTCCTGATAAAAAAGAAAATTATATTAATATAATAGATGATAGCTGCGCCCAACTACTCGCAGTTATTTCAGACATTATAAATATTGCTTCTATTGAAGCCAACCAGGAAAAAATAAAAATTAATCAAACAGATATAAATAAACTATTAAAAAAAGTTTATGACCAGCTTTCGTTCAGAGTAAAACCAAAAAAGATAAATTTTACTTATAAATCTGAACTATCTGCTAAAGAAGCAATAGTAATGACAGACGAAACCAAGCTTTCTCAAATACTAATAAACCTTATATCAAACGCTATTAAATTTACTTTTAAAGGTGAAATATGCTTTGGCTGCCAAATTGAAAATAATTTATTAAAATTTTATGTTAAGGATACAGGTATAGGAATACATCAGGATTATAA
>JAGODS010000307.1 GCA_017998135.1 Bacteroidales bacterium | reverse complement strand
AGGTAGCCGCAATATTATATCAAGACTTAAACGCGCATATATTAAAAGAGCTGCTCAGGTTGATATTGTTAATAAACATATTGCAAAATGTACTTATCCTGTTATAGTATGCGGCGATTTTAACGATACGCCGCTTTCATATAGTTATAAATCTATTATTAAGTCTAAAAAGTTAAAGGATAGCTATATAGAAGCAGGAAATGGTTTCTCCCAGACTTATGCAGGTACTGCTTTCCCTTCTTTCCGTATAGATTATATCCTCCATTCATCAGTTTTTAAAACATTGAATTATAGTAGAGATAAAATTTATTTTTCCGACCATTACCCTGTCAGAGTTGAAATATTACCTAAATAATTCAATTAATCTAAATATTGTAGTATAATAGATTTATTTTATAAATCAATATTAAATTCCCTGAGAGCTTGGTTTAAAGAGGTTTTAAGGTCTGTGGATTCTTTGCGTTTGCCTATGATTAGGGCACAATTGACATTGTATTTACCTGCAGGATAATCTTTAGTGTAAGAGCCTGGGATGACTACAGAACGAGCTGGCACTATACCTTTATATTCAATTCCTTTAGTGCTCGTAACATCAATTATTTTTGTTGACTTAGTGATAACTGTATTAGCTCCGAGTACAGCTTCTTTTTCTATAATAACGCCTTCAACAACAATGCTACGTGAGCCAATGAAACAGCCATCCTCAATAATAACAGGAGCAGCCTGCAACGGTTCAAGCACACCGCCAATGCCAACGCCTCCGCTAAGATGAACATTTTTTCCTATCTGGGCGCAAGAACCCACTGTTGCCCAGGTGTCAACCATTGTTCCACTGTCCACATAAGCTCCGATATTAACTAAGGAGGGCATAAGCACTACATTGGGAGCTATATAAGCGCCATATCTTGCTATTGCACCGGGAACAGCTCTTATACCGTTTTTCTCATAATTTTTTTTTAAATCTATCTTATCTGAGTATTCAAAAGGTCCTGCTGTGATTGTTTTAACTTTATTTAAAGGAAAAAAGAGTATGACAGCCATTTTAACCCATTCGTTAAGTTTCCATTTTTTATTACTTTTCTCCATTATTCTTAGTTTTCCTTTGTCAAGCAGTTCTATTACTGTTTTGATTGCATCCTTATTTTCTTTCTTTTTAAGTAATTCCCTGTTAATCCAGGTTTGTTCGATAATTTTTTTTAAGGCTGTTTGGTCTGACATTGTAAGAAAATTTTAATATTTTTTTGTGATTATTTAATAAAATTTAATTTACAAAATTAGTAATAATATTTAACCTGACAATTGATTAATATCTTTTGTTTAATTTCGCACTTTATTTGATTATGAACGAGAAAAACTTATTTTTTTTACTTGTTATTATTTGTTTATTATTTCTTAGCTTTTCTGCAAAAGCGCAGAAACTGAAAATATTCAAAAGTTATGCACGACTTAGCAGACCCGAGAAATGTTGGGTTATAAAACATCCTTTTATAGCGAAGAGAGTTTTAAAATTAAGTCTTTATGCAAGACAGCAAACCGATAGCCTTAAACATATTAAATATCTTGATGCAGATGATAATGGCGGACAACTTGATGCTTTCAGGCATTCTTACTGGATGGCTCTTCTGGCGCAGAAAATATCCTGTCGCAAAGCTCTTGCCTTAGGTAAAGCGCATGAGAAAGGAAATTATCTGGATTTTAAGCATAAAAGGCTGGAAGATGGTACTCTTCCTGATAAAATATCTTCGGAAATGGATTTGTGTAACAATAAGGAAGGTGTTTGTATAGGCAGGTTTTATGGTATAGCTGATAAATTCAAATTAAGG
Source organism: Bacteroidales bacterium (assembly GCA_017998135.1). Taxonomy (GTDB): domain Bacteria; phylum Bacteroidota; class Bacteroidia; order Bacteroidales; family JAGODS01; genus JAGODS01. The sequence goes on along the minus strand of JAGODS010000307.1, from coordinate 1,576 downwards.
GATATCGTTATTGATTCTTTGAAAGCAGGTAAAATGAAAATTATTAAAAAGAATATTTCAGGCGGGTTTCTTGATAAAGATAATAATATAATTCCTCTTGATTCTTTAACAATGCGATGGATAAATGCGAAGTGTTTAGTAAATTCTGATTATCTGAGACACTGATTATTTTTATAAACATTTAATCCCTTTGATATATTTGAAATATTAGGAGTTAAATTTTTATACTTTTGCGCTTTAAATTTTTAGAAAATGGATGAATATAATAATAACAAAAAGCAGATATTTTTGCCTATAATCCTGGCGTTGGTGTTAATAGCAGGTATATTGATTGGTAATAAATTAAATTTCGTTAAAGACAGGCAATCAGCTAAAAATACTCAGACTAATTATAGTAAAATTAATGATATTATTAATTATATTAAAGATAGTTATGTTGATACTGTAAATAATAATAAACTTGAAGAAAAGGCGATAGAAGGTATGTTAAAGAGCCTTGACCCATTTTCCGAATATATCCCTTATGAGAAATTTAATGAAGTTAACGACCCTTTACTCGGTAAATTTGAAGGTATTGGTGTTCAGTTCAGGATAGAAAAAGATACCGTAGTTGTCATTAATACTGTTCCTGGAGGTCCTTCATCTAAACTTGGTATTAAAGCAGGCGACAGAATTGTCTATATAGATGGTATGAAAAATGTAGGAAAAAATATTAAAAATATTGATATAATGAAGAAACTGAAAGGAAAAAAAGGAACTAAGGTTAAGGTTGGGATTTTCAGGAAGAGTTTGGGTAAATTAATAGACTTTACAATAACAAGGGATGTTATTCCGACTTACAGTATAGATGCAGCTTATATGATTAAAGAAAATATTGGTTTTATAAGGTTGAACAAATTTTCGGCAACAACAGGTAAAGAGTTTAGTGAAGCTCTGCAAATTCTGAAAAATCAGGGTTGTAAAAAGCTGATTATAGATTTGCGCGATAATGGAGGCGGTTATATGGAGGCTGCTATTCATACTGCAGATGAATTGTTGGGAAAGGGAAAGCTAATTGTTTATACTGAAGGGCTTAATAGTCCGAGAAAGAATGTTTACGCTACAGGAGGCGGTATATTTGAGAGTGAGCCTGTAGTGGTTCTTATTGATGATTTTTCGGCATCGGCGAGTGAAATACTTGCTGGAGCAATTCAGGATAATGACAGGGGAACAATTGTTGGGAGACGCTCTTTTGGTAAAGGTTTGGTTCAGCAACAACTGCAATTATCTGATGGCTCTGCTATAAGACTTACTATTGCAAGATACCATACTCCTACAGGCAGGTGCATTCAGAAACCTTACGAGGAAAGCAGGGATGATTATTATGAGAAAATTATGGAGAATATATATAAGGAAGATAGCAGTTCTCAAGGCGATAAGCCTGATTCTAAAGAACAATATAAGACGCCTGGAGGAAAAATAGTTTATGGTGGTGGTGGTATTACACCCGATATTGTTATAGATAAAAAAAATAAATATCCTGCACTCTATATAAAGGCTATGAATACCGGACTTTTACAACAATTCGCTTTTGATT
>JAGODS010000024.1 GCA_017998135.1 Bacteroidales bacterium | reverse complement strand
TTCTTAATTCTATGAGTAAGTTTACGTGAACGATATTTAAGAGTTTCTTTATCAAGTTCTTTTTCAATTAATACTTTATCACTAATATTTAAATGTTTATTCAATTCTAATAATTCTAAAATAGAAATTTTAATTGAATATTTTTTATTTATTAATGCTGATTTCATTTTAATAATTTTTGCAAAGATAATAAATTAATTAAAAATATTAATAAAGCCTTGCCTGATAATTTATATTCAAACCTGACAGGTCTTAAAGACCTGTCAGGTTTGTAGTTTATAATCTGATTTCTTTGAGTTTAATAAGTTACAAAATTAATATATTTTTTTAATATCTCTTTAAAAAAGTTTTTTTGTAAATATAAGCGGATGGATATATTATGAGTTCAGTCGGAGCGTGGACGCTCCTAAGAACCAGAAACCTAACAGGTCTTAAAGACCTGTTAGCTTTTTATTATTCACCTGTAAGTTTTTATCAGACGGAGATAAAACTAAGGGCTTTATTGAGGGCTGCGGGGATGCCAGCGGGGTTTTTGCCGCCGGCAGTAGCAAAGTGGGATTGTCCGCCGCCGCCGCCGTTAATTTCTTTTGATATATCGCGAATAATCGCAGCAGCATTAAGTTGATGGCTTTTAATCAATGCTTCGGAAATCATAACAGTCAGGTTAGCCTTGCCGTCGCTTTCGTTAGCAAGGACTATAAATAAATTATCTGCGAAATTGTTAAGACTAAAGGCAAGGTCTTTGACTGAAGCCGTATCAAGCTTTACTTTGGCGATTATATAGTTTATATTATTCACCTGTTTAATACCGCTGAGCAATTCCTGTTTTAAAGACTGAACCTTTTCTCTTTTCAATTCATCAATAGTTTTAAGGAGGTTTTTATTATCATCAATAAGGTTATTGATGCCTTTAAGAGGGTCTTTGGGATTTTTAATAAGGGTTTTAATCTCGTCAAGCAGATTTAAATTAGAATTGATATAGTTTTCGACATTGAGGGCGGTAAGTCCTTCAATACGTCTGATGCCTGCGGCGATAGCGCTTTCGGAAATAATCTTAAAGAAACCTATCTGTCCGGTAGCGGGGACGTGTGTGCCGCCGCAAAGCTCGGTAGAAAAATCTTTATCAAAACATATAACCCTAACATAGTCGCCGTATTTCTCGCCGAACACGCCAACAGCATTCATTTCTTTTTTTGCAACATCAATAGGTATGTTCCGCGACTCATTCAGTATTATATTTGCGCGTATCTTTTTATTAACGATAGCTTCAATATCGGCGATTTCTTTATCAGTAAGTTTGGCAAAATGCGAGAAGTCAAAACGCAGATGTTTATCGTCAACCAAAGAGCCTTTCTGCTCAATATGATTGCCGAGCACCTGCCTGAGAGCGGCATTGAGTAGATGGGTAGCCGAATGATTGTTCATTGTTGCGATGCGTTTGTCAGCGTCAACACGGGCGGTAAATATTCCTTCAAGCTCGGCTGGCAATTTTTTTGTGATATGTATTATCAGGTCGTTTTCTTTCTTTGTATCTTCAATATAAATCTTGTTCTCGCCGGAGCTAAGCGTTCCCATATCGCCCACCTGTCCGCCTGATTCTGCATAAAAAGGCGTTTTGTTAAGCACTAACTGGTAAGTTTCCTTATTCTGTGCTTTAACTTTACGATATTTAATAATTTCAACAGTATCTTCAAGCGTATCATAGCCGGTAAATTCAGTTTGTCCGTCGTAATTACGGACAATAATCCAGTCGTCAGTATCCACTTTAGCTGCTTCGCGCGAGCGCTCTTTCTGCTGCTGCATATTTTTTTCAAAAGCCTGCATATCTAAAGAAAAGCCTTTTTCTTTAGCAAGCAGTTGGGTTAAATCAACCGGGAAACCATAAGTGTCGAAAAGCTCAAAAGTAAAAGCGCCGTCTATTAAAGTTCCGCTATTTTGAGCGATATACTCCTCAAAGCGCTTGATGCCAGCGGAGAGTGTCCGAAGGAAAGAAAATTCCTCTTCGGCAATTACTTTGGTGATAAAAGACTGTTGCTGTTTTAATTCGGGGAAAGCGTCAGACATAAGACTGACTAAGCAGGGAATAAGTCGGTTGATGAAAGGCTCTTTAAAATCAAGATATGAATACCCATACCTGACAGCACGCCTCAAAATACGCCTTATGACATAGCCTGCTTTGTTATTGGAAGGCAATTGCCCGTCAGCGATAGCAAAAGCGACTGCCCGCAGATGATCGGCGATAACCCTTATAGCGATATCTGTTTTCTCCGATTTACTGTATGCTATGCCCGACAATTCGCTGATTTCTTTAATCAGGGGCTGAAAAACATCAGTATCGTAATTGGAACTTTTTTGCTGAATAGCCCTGCACAAACGCTCAAAACCCATACCCGTATCAACATGCCTGGCGGGCAACGGCTTAAGCGAACCGTCAGCGAGACGGTTGAACTCAATAAAAACAAGATTCCAAAGCTCAATAACTTCAGGATCGCCTGTATTGACAAGCGACTGGGCTTTAGCAGCTTTTCTTCTGTCGTCAGGGCGTAAATCAATGTGTATTTCGGCGCAGGGACCGCAGGGACCTGTTTCGCCCATCTCCCAGAAATTGTCTTTGGCTGAGCCATAGAGGATACGGTCTTCAGCGACTATCTTTTTCCAGCAATTAAATGCCTCCATATCTTTGGGCAGGTTCAGGCTTTTATCGCCGCCAAATACTGTAACATAAAGCCTGTCTTTATCTATTTTATAAATATCAGTCAGCAACTCCCAAGCCCATCCGATAGCTTCTTTCTTGAAATAATCGCCGAAAGACCAGTTGCCCAACATCTCAAACATTGTGTGATGATAAGTGTCAATACCCACTTCCTCAAGGTCATTATGCTTGCCCGAAACCCTCAGACATTTCTGACTATCGGCTATGCGACGACTGCCCGGCTGCCTGTTGCCTAAGAAATAATCTTTAAACTGATTCATCCCCGCATTGGTAAACATAAGCGTAGGGTCGTTTTTAACCACCATCGGAGCTGACGGAACTATAGTATGTTGTTTTGATTTGAAAAACTCAAGAAATTGCATTCTTATTTCGGCTGCTGTCATTATTAAAATATTTAAGCCTGCAAAATTAAAATAAAAAACCATCTTTATACACCCGAATCCACCCGATTTATACACCCGAATAAATTCGGGTGCTATTCTCATAATCTTATTGTGGTGGATGAAACGATGTTATGCCTACTCCTCATCGTCCACTTCCCCAACCGCTTCAGCGGTTTCTACCTGCTCTATCTTATATTGTTTAAGCCATTCATTATATTCTTCAGTAAAAGTCTTTGTCCGATGATGCTCGTCCTGATTTTCGATATAATTTTTAACTTTATCCAATTGCGAAGCGCTTACCGAAAATCCTCCATAACCTCTTTGCCATCTAAACCTTCCCTGTATCAGGTTATTTTCATTTATCCACCTTGAAGACTCTCCTTTAAATCTTTTAACTATCTCGGCTAATGTTTTGTCAGCAGGTAATATGATTAAAATATGAACGTGTTCAGGCTGAATATTAAGCCTTTCACTGTGAATGGATAATTCCTTTGCTAAATCTATCAAATGATTGAATAACTTAACCCGTAATTCTTCTTTCAATATGCGCTGTCTGCCATTAGTAGTCCAGACTATATGCACCCAATTCTTTGTATGCGAGTGTAACATATTATTGTTTTTTATTATTTATTATCTGTTTTTGTAAACCGCTGAAGCGGTTATGATATTCTTTTTGTTTATCCATACACCCGAATCCACCCGATTGAAATCGGGTGTTATTCTCAATCCACCCTCAAGCCACCCGATTAAAATCGGGTGTTATTCTCATCTAATTAGCTTTGGATAAGTTTGTATTTAAGGTCGTGTTTTGCGAGTAGTTCTTTAATAAAGTTTTTAGGGCTTACTTTATATTTTTTGGAAGGTAAATCTATATGAAGGTTTTCTGCTTCATCAAGAATATATATAGTAAGTTTACAGGAACCTTTATTTTTTTCGCAAAGAGCCGCGAGGTCGGAAATTAATGTTTCTTCCAAAAGAATTAATGGAATATAAAGATGTACGCCATAAGTAAGTTTTTCGATAACATCAGCCAGTGGCGAAACGCTTGTAATTTTGAGTTCGTATTGCGATTCAGAGCCTCTTCGCAGTTGAACAACCGCTTTAAAAAGAAACATAGACCCTGGCTTTAAAATTTCTTTAAACTTGCTATAGTCTTCACTAAACATATTAAGCGTAAGACTATCGGTATAGTCTTCAATAACAATATTACCATAAGCAGACCCAGTTTTTGTCTTTTTGGGAGTATGGGCAGCAAGCAAGCCTGCAAAAATCAAATCCCTGCCTTTGAGAGCGGCAAGGTCGCTGCCATTTATGAAAGCTTCTATTTGTATATTGCAAAAAGAATTAATTTCTATCTTATAAGCATCAAGAGGATGCCCTGACAAATACATACCAACAACTTCTTTTTCATTTTTAAGCATTTGCATTTTAGTCCATTTAGGACTATCAGGCAGTTCAATCACAGGAAGTTCAGCTTCGGCTATCTCTCCAAATAAAGATTGCTGATTAGCGGCTTTCTGATTATGAAAATTAGAAGCAAACCTCACAATCTTTTCAATAAAATTTTGTTCTGCATTGTCATCTGACGAATTTTCTTTAAAGAAATACTGAGCTCTGTGTGTTCCTTCAAAACAATCAAAAGCGCCAGCCATAGCAAGCGATTCAAGACTTTTCTTGTTAATTGACTTGGGATTAACACGCTGAACAAGGTCAAATATATTTTTAAACCTGCCATTGGCTTCTCTTTCTGAAACAATATCATTAACAACAGCTTCGCCAACATTTTTTATACCTGCCAAACCAAACCTAATTTCTCCTTTAGCATTGGGAAAAAATTTAAGTGCAGATTCATTGATATCAGGACCTAATACAGTTATACCTTGTTTTTTTGCTTCGTCAAGATACACATTAAGGTCTTTCAGATTTGTAATATTATGAGTAAGGACAGCGGAAATAAATTCAACAGGATAATTAGCTTTGAGATAAGCTGTTTTATAGGCAACAACAGCATAAGCGACAGAATGCGACCTATTAAAACCGTATTTACCAAACTCTGCCATATCCTCATAAATCTTTTTAGCGACAGGCTCGGGAATATTATTACTCATAGCGCCCTCAATAAATTTATTTTTCGCGTTTTCTATAATATAAATTACTTTTTTTCCCATCGCTTTTCTTAATTCATCTGCTTCAGAACCTGTAAAATTGCCGAGTACCTGCGATATCTTCATTATTTGTTCCTGATAAATCATAATACCATAAGTATTATTCAGTATTGTCTCAAGCAGAGGATGCTGGTATTCGACTTTCTCCTGTTTATGCTTACGACTAATATACTTTGGGATATAAGACATAGGTCCGGGCCTGTAAAGCGCATTTAGCGCTATTAAATCTTCCATTTCAGAAGGTTTAAGGCTACGCATAAAAGTACGCATCCCTTCAGACTCAAACTGGAATATGCCGACTGTATCGCCTTTTTGAAACAACTGAAAAGTTTTAGGGTCGTCATAAGATATTTTTTCCAGGTCTATATCAATATTATGCCTTTTTTTTATATTATTAAGAGTATCTTTTATTATTGAAAGCGTTTTGATGCCGAGGAAGTCCATCTTAAGCAAGCCGACTTTTTCAATTAGTTTGCCATCATACTGGCTGACGAGAAAGTCTGTGTCTTTGGCTGTAGTGAGAGGCACATAGTTCATAAGGTCTTCAGGACCTATAATAACCCCGCAGGCGTGAGTGCCTACATTCCTGACAGAGCCTTCAAGAACTTCGGCAAAACTAAGTACTTTTTTTACTAACGGCGAGCCAAAATCCCTCTGAAATCTTAAATCAGGCGATTCTGTATAGGCTTCATCAAATTTAATACTTGCTTTTTCGGGGATAAGTTTGGTCAAAGCATTAGCCTCGTCAATAGGCATTTTAAGAACTCTTGCCACATCCTTAATAGCCATCTTAGGCCCCAGCTTACCGAAAGTAATAATCTGTGCTACCTTTTCTCTGCCATATTTATTACAAACATAATCTAACACCTTCATCCTGCCTTCATCATCAAAATCAATATCTATATCCGGCATAGAAATACGATCAGGATTCATAAACCTTTCAAATAGCAAATTATACTGGATAGGGTCAATAGTAATAATATTCAAACAATAAGAAATTATAGAACCCACAGCAGAACCCCTGCCTGGACCGACAAGCACTCCCATTTCTCTTGCCTTGCTCACAAAATCTCTGACAATTAGAAAATATCCCGAAAAACCCATTCTTTTAATAACAGCGAGTTCATAGTCCAGCCTTTCTTTGACTTGCGGTGTAATTTCGCCATATTTTTCTTTAGCCCCCTCATAGCATAAATGCAGAAGATAATCATCTTCATTACTAAATTCTTTAGGTATATCAAAAACAGGAAGTATTACATTTTTAGTTTGTATATTAAATTTCTCTATTTTATTATATATTTCAAACGTATTGGTGATAGCATCAGGTACATCTGCGAAAAGCTCTTTCATCTCATCGTAAGTTTTAAAATACTCATTACCCGAATAAGACAACCTGTTTTCATCTTCCAATTCTTTTTGTGTATTAATACAAATAAGGATATTATGGGCTTCAGCATCTTCTTTATTAACAAAATGAACATCATTGGTAGCTATAAGCTTTACTTTATATTGTTCGGACAGTTTGAGCAATTCAAGGTTAACAATATCCTGCTCTTTATTGCCATGCCTCATCATTTCAAGATAAAAATCTTCACCGAAAATATCTATATACTCTTCAAGCGCTTTAACAGCTTTATCCATACCATAATGAATAATACTATAGGCGACTTCTCCTTTAAGGCAGGCGCTGCAAGCTATTAAGCCCTCGCTGTATTGCCTTAGTAGTTTTTTATCTATACGTGGTTTATAATATATACCGTCTTTAAACGCAATAGTGATTAATTTAGAGAGATTTTTATAGCCTGTAAGGTTTTTAGCCAATAAAATAAGATGATAGCCCGCCCTGTCTTCTTTTGCTTTTTTATCAAGATGTGTATTATGAGCTACATAAGTTTCGCAACCTATAATAGGTTTAATGCCCTGTTTTTCAGCCTCCGTAACAAAATTAAGAACCCCAAACATATTGCCGTGGTCAGTAATAGCAACTGCCGGCATATTGTTTGCTTTTGCTTTAGATATTAAAGTTTCTATTTTTGATGCCCCGTCAAGTATAGAATACTGGGTATGTACGTGTAAATGTATAAAATTGTCTGACATTTTGTTTTATTTGATAATTTATAGAATTGATAGATTATTCAAACTCAAAACATCCATCTCTTTATCAAAAGAAAGGAAGATGAGATTAAAATGATAATTTGGCAGTACTAAGTTTTTAAATACTCATTATAAGAAATATATTAATAATTTTAGGTTTGTAAAAATATAAATAAAAACTATAACAAAGTCAATTGTTAATAACTTTTTTTTTATTATAAACAGTTACAGTTTTTTATAAATAAGTTAAATTTATAGCAAAAAAAAAGCCCCTTAATAAGGGGCTTTTTTTTAAACATAAAGTTTGCTTATTTTGTAATAATCATTTTTCTTGTTAATTTTTCATTGCCCGCAGTTAAAGTATAATAGTAAAGTCCATCTTTAAGAGAAGAAACATTAAGATTAATATTATGATTGCCTGCGTTCTGAGTACCCTGATTTAAATTGAAAACTTGTCTTCCTGCAAGGTCAGTTAATGTAAACGTAACATCTGAATTGCCTGCAAGTTCGTATTCAATACTGCAAAAATCGGAAGCAGGGTTAGGATAGTTCTGAGATAATTTTACAGTTTTATTCTGACTTTCAATAATGCTATTGTTATTGCAACTTAGTTTGAAGGAAATCCAATGATTTTCACAAACATAACCAACTACAAAAGCAACTGAAGGCACATAAAAACCTTTCCAACTGCTTGATGCGTCAAAAAGACCCCAGGAAGGTATAACATGAGAAATATTATAATTATCGGGCATATAAGTAGGGAAAGTACTGCTACCTTTTTCTTCATATGTTAAAAACATAAATTCATTGAGTTGCGTGTTAAGAGTATCCTGATAAGGATTCCATGAATAACCAGGTTTAAATCTGAAAGTAACGCCAACAAGACCTGTAGTAAAAGGAGCATCAGGAGTAGGAACATAAATTTCATTAACACCGCCTGGAATTGTATCAAACTCGGTTTCTGCTGTTAAAAGTATTTTATAGGTATTAACAATTTCTGTTTTATTTTTCAAATAATTTATTTTACTATCGTATTTACAAGCAATAAAATTAACTGTATCATAACCAAAGTCGCCTGCCATACCTGAGAAAAAATAAATAGGACCTGTTAAAGCTGAAACAACTTCAACAATAAGAGTATCAACAATAGAAGGATCCGGATGATGCCTGCTATAAAGACCATCTATTGCAATAGAGTCAAGTTTAATACTTGAGTACCTTTTAACATCTAATTCGCCGTCTTTAAAAAACACATCTGCAGTAGGGTCAAGAACTGTAGCAATACCGTGAATCCATGGAGGCTGAACACCATCTGTATATTTAATTAAAACCGTTGTATCAGGAAACATTCTCATCAGGTATGCGTTATTTCCGCCACCACTTGGGAAAACTATATCCTGCATTGAAGACCAATAAGAATACCACCTTGAATCGGCTGATTTAGCTTTCTTATTAATAGAATAGCTTTTAGCAGCATCTAAATTATTAAGATACTGAGAAGAATGAACTTTGTAGCCGTCTTTTACTTTAACAGTGTTAATTACACCTGTTTTATTGACTACCTGTGCAAAGGTTAAACCTGTAATGGCTAACATTGCCAAAAATAAATAGAACTTTTTCATAAAATATATATAAAATTAATTTTAAAATAATTTAAGGGTGCAAAGATATACATTTATTTATTACACGATTAAAAAAAATTAATCTTTAGAAACTTTTTTCAAAGTTTTATCGTTAATTTGTAGTTTGTGTTTCCTTAGTTTAAATTAAGGAAAATCTTTAATAATCTTAAACTTCAATAAATGAATTTCATCAGGATATCTATAATTTTTATTTTTTTTCTTGTTATAAATCAAACTCCGCTTTTTTCCCAAACCTGGGCAGAATTTTTATCAATTCCTGGTAAAAACTTTTATGAAATACAAAAAGAATTTAATAAATACTGGGAAGGAAAAACGATTGAAAAGGGAAAGGGCTGGAAACAGTTTAAACGTTGGGAAGCCTTTATGGAGCCGAGGGTTTATCCTTCCGGTAATTTCAACAATGCTGCATTCATTGATGCATACAATCAAATCACCGAACAAAGTAAAGATAAAAAAGCATTATTCTCTAATAAATACTGGAAAGAATTAGGTCCTAAATCAGTACCTTCATATTTTGGAGGAGCCGGACGTCTTAATTGTATTGAATTCAGTCCTGTATATAAACAAACTATCTATGTGGGGGCGCCTTCCGGCGGTTTATGGATATCTGATGATAATGGATATTCATGGCGGACAACAACAGATAATCTGCCTTGTATTGGTGTATCCGATATAGCTATTGACCCTAAAAATCCGCAAATAATATATATAGCAACCGGTGATGGCGACTTTATTGATACTTACAGCATAGGAATTCTTAAATCTATCGATGGAGGAGCAAGCTGGGAAACAACAGGCCTTGGCGCTTCACTTGGTTTTAATATTACTAATCAAAGAACGGTTAATCGCATTATTATTAATCCTGACAATTCAAACATTATGCTTGCCGGAGCTAGCAACGGCCTTTATTATTCAGCAGATGCTGGAAAAACCTGGAAAATGGTTGTTGCAGGTAATTTTAAAGATATAAAGTTTAAACCGGGTAATTCTTCAATAGTTTATGCCACATCAGACAGACGGCTTTACACTTCTCTTAACGGAGGGTCTTCATTTTTATTAAATACCTCGTTTAAACTAAACACAACATCAATACGACTTGCTATGGCTGTTACAAAAGCTGCACCTGATTATTTATATATTGTTGCTGCAAATTCGTCTGACCAGGGCTTTGGAGGAATATATAGATCAACTAATGGAGGTGAGAGCTTTGAAATACGTTCAACAACTCCAAATTTACTTGGCTGGTCAGGCGACGGTTCTGATAAAGGAGGTCAAGCCTGGTATGATTTGGCTATAACAGCCTCAGATATAGATAAAGAAACTGTTTTTATAGGAGGTATTAATATTTGGAAATCTATAAATGGCGGACAAAGCTGGACTTTAAACGCATATTGGGTACCTACTGCCAAAACAGAATACGTTCACGCTGATATTCATTCTCTCAAATTTAATTCTGCCGAAAATCCTGTTTTATATGCCTGCACCGATGGCGGTCTATTTATATCAAGCAATAATGGTAAAAACTGGACAGATAGGAGCAACGGGCTTGGAATAGCCCAGATATACAGGTTAGGTAGCTCAGCGACAAATCCAAAACTTATTTTAACAGGCTGGCAGGATAATGGAGGAAATCTAATGTCAGATAATAATTGGGTTCATAATCAGGGTGGAGATTGTATGGAAAGCATTATAGATTATAATGATAATAGTGTAATGTATATATCAATGTATAATGGCGTACTATTCCGCTCAATAACAAGCGGAATGAGCTGGGCGCTTATTTCCGAAGATATTAAAAAAGAAGAACAGGGCGCCTGGATTACTCCTTTAGTTATTGATAATAAGGACCCTGATATACTATATGCAGGCTATTATAATATCTGGAAAACAAGCAGCAAAGGCAACAATTGGTTTAAAATTTCTGACTTTAGCTCAACAAACGTTTTTCAGTCTATAGCTGTTTCTCCTTCAGATAACAAATATATTTATGCTGCCACTTATTATACTATCTTTAAAACAGCCGATGGGGGTAAAAACTGGACTAATATAACAACAGGACTACCACAAGTTGCAATCTCTTATATAGCAATTGACCCTGTAAATCCTCAAAAACTCTGGATAACACTATCAGGTTTTAACTCAGGGCAGAAAGTATATAAATCTATAAATGGCGGGATAAACTGGACTAATATTAGCGGTTCGCTACCTAATATACCTGTTAATTGTATAGTCTATGAAAAAGGGACTAATGAGGATATTTACATTGGTACTGATGTTGGAGTATATTTCCGGGACGCTCTTCTTAAAGACTGGATTCCATATAGTTATTCTTTACCCAATGTTATAGTAAACGAACTTGAAATATACTATACAGATAAAAAATTAAGAGCAGCAACTTACGGCAGAGGCTTATGGGAAGTTGATTTATACTCTGCTGTCGGTATTAATGAGACAAATCAAAATTCAAATAATAAAATATCTATATTAAGCAATCCTTCAAATGATGAAATAACTCTTAGTTTTAAGAAAAAACCTGAAAGTAAAACTAAACTTTTTATTTTTAACTATATAGGACAATTAGTTTATTCAAAAGATCTTAACTCTGAACAAATATACAAAATAAATACCGGTTTTATGCAAAAAGGTATATATTTTGTCAGAGTTTTATCTGACGACGATTCTTATACCTCTGTTTTTACAAAAATCTGATAATAATTTTTTTTCTTTACACGGTTTAAATTTGTTCATTTTTTAAATGTTTCACATTTGCAAAATGTGAAACATTACTCTTTAAAACTATATTGGATAATATTAGTACCCATCTGAAGAGCTTTTAGACGTGTTGCAGGTGAATCTTTATGCACATCTGGGTCTTCCCAGCCGTCTCCGAGATCGCATTCATAAGTATATAACAAAACAAGACGTGTATTGTAAATAATACCGAATGCCTGAGGCGGTTTACCATCATGTTCATGTATTTTAGGTAAACCATTGTTAAAAGTATATTTCTGTTTAAAAACAGGATGGTCAAAGCCTAATTCAATAAGTTCAATATCCGGAAATATCTTTTTTATCTGTGGTCTGACAAATTTATCCATTCCGTAATTATCGTCAATATGCAAAAAACCTCCTCCTGTAAGATAATCTCTTATATTTTTCGCTTCTGCATCTGAAAAAATAATATTACCGTGACCAGTCAGATGAATAAACGGATAATTAAATAATTCATTTGAAGAAGGTTCTACTGTTGGAATATCTTCACAAATATTAGTTTTAAGATTTTCATTACAATATTTTACAAGATTAGGCAAAGAAGTAGGATTGGCATACCAGTCGCCACCTCCATTATATTTTAACAAGGCTATTTTAACAGAACAGGAAGACTGGGCTGATAAAAACTGTAAATTAAAAATACATAATATTATTAATAATAATTTGAATTTTAGTTTCATAATTTGAAATGATAAAAGATTTTATTTAATCAGATAAAACCGATTAAGTTTTAAGATATATTAAGCATTCTTAAAATAGGTTTTTTAGCTTTTTCAATTAATTGCTGAGATAAAATAATTTCAGGTTTTTCATCAAAAAGACATTTATATAATTTATCAAGGGTATTAAGTTTCATATAAGGACAATCATTACAAGCACAATTATCATCAGCAGGAACAATAAAAAATTCTTTTTCAGGTGATTGCTGTCTCATTTTATAAAGTATTCCCGTTTCAGTAGCTATAATAAATTTATCAGCATTATCTTTTTTAGTAAAATCAAGTAACTGAGTAGTAGAACCAATAAAATCAGCAATTTTAAGAATAACGTCTTTACATTCAGGATGAGCTATTATCTTAGCGTCAGGATATTGCTGTTTAAGTTTTAATACCTTTTCAATGCTAAGAATATTATGCACTTCGCAAGTTCCATCCCAAAGCAACATTTTTCTTCCTGTAATGCTATTTATATAAGCACCAAGATTTTTATCAGGGGCAAAAATTATTTTTTGTTCTTTTGGTAGAGAATTAACAATTTTAACAGCATTTGAAGATGTGCAAATAATATCTGAAAGAGCTTTAACTTCAGCAGAACAATTAATATAAGAAATAACAATATGGTCCTTATGTTTATTAATAAATTCACTAAATTTAGCAGGAGGACAAGAATCAGCAAGCGAACAACCGGCATTAATATCAGGAACTATTACTTTTTTTAAAGGATTAAGTATTTTTGCAGTTTCAGCCATAAAATGAACTCCTGCAAAAACAATTATATCAGCATTTGTTTTTAATGCGTTTTGAGCTAAACCAAGACTATCGCCGATATAATCTGCTATCTCTTGTATTTCTGATATTTGATAAAAATGAGCAAGAATTACAGCGTTTTTTTGTTTTTTTAAATTATTTATGTTTGATATTATATTCATAAAAAAAGAAAAATAAATAATAAGTAATGCTTGTTAGTTATGTTGAAAAAAAAATTAAAAAATATTTGCAAATTTAAAAAGCTATAGCTTATCAACATCAATTTTAATAATTATTAAATTATAAGAATCTGAAATATAAAAACTAAAACAGGTTATCAACATAGTGTTAATAACCTAAACTTTTAATAAATCAATAACTAATTTTTGTAAAAATTATGTTAGTAATACAGTTAATAAAACAATTAAAAATAATAGAAATTATCTTTGTGTTACTTTAGAATAAAATATATGGAAACATAAGTAGTATAAAGATTATCTAAAAGTTGTTATAAGGTTATTAACAATTATTGTTAATAAATTGGTAAAGGTTTGTTATAGTTTATTATATCTATGTAATTAAAAATATTGATTTTTTATAAGAGTATGTTTAAGAAACTATTAATTTTGTAAACTCATAAATTACATAAATATTTATTAACAATGGCAGGAAAAGAAAAAAAAATTGTTATAGGATGCGATCATGCAGGTTATATGTTAAAAGAATATCTTAAAGAACATCTTTCTGATGCTAAGTTTAACATTACAGATATAGGTATATATTCAGAAGAAACTGTTGATTATCCTGATATAGCTCATATATTAACTAAATCTGTATCTGTTGGCGAATATGATTTTGGCATTTTGATATGCGGTTCAGGAAATGGTATGGCAATGACTGCTAACAGATATAAAGGAATTAGAGCTGCTTTATGCTGGGATATAGAAATAGCAAAACTTGCAAGACTGCATAATAATGCAAATATTTTATCTTTACCTGGCAGATTTATTGATTTTCAGATAGCTTTGGAGATGGCAAAAATTTTTATTTGCACAGCTTTTGAAGGCGGAAGACATATAAAAAGGATTGAAAAGATTGAACTTAATACTCATTCTTAATTTATATAAATAGAAAAATTTTCTGATTATTATATATTAAATAAGTTTTAAGCGTTCTAATAAAAATATGGATATGAATAAAGAATTTTTAGAAAAAAGTGAAGCTAAAGCCTTTGACATAAGGCATAGGGGAATACTTAATTTTAATATATCACGATATAATGAAGCAGTAATCAGGGGAAAGAAACAATATTGTAATCTTGAACTTGCAAAACGTCGCGCGGCATCTATAAAACATAAAGTAATAAACAGACTTGATGATTATCTTATAGAATTTGAAGCAAATTTTAACAGACGAGGAGGCAAGGTTATATGGGCAGAAAATACTGAAGGATGCATTAAAGAAATAATCGGAATTCTAAGAAAGAGCGGGGCAAAACTAATTGTTAAACAGAAATCTATGATTACTGAAGAGATTGAACTAAATCACGCTCTTGAAAAAAATGAATTTGAAGTATGGGAAACAGATTTAGGTGAGTTTATTGTGCAGGAAGCAGGTGAAAAACCTTATCATATAATTACGCCTGTTATGCATAAATCAAAAGAAGATGTTGCAGAATTATTTCATAAGAAATTTAATCTGCCTGAGAAAAGTACTCCCGAAGAAATTACTGCTTTTGTAAGAGATTATTTGAGAGATAAATTTATCAAAGCAGATGCAGGAATTACAGGCTGTAATTTTTTAATAGCGGATACAGGGGCTGTAGGATTGACCGAAAATGAAGGAAATGGTTTATTAAGTATTAGTTTTCCTAAAATACATATTACTATAGCAGGTATTGAGAAAATAATACCTTCTCTTAAAGATCTTGATTTATTTTTACCCTTGCTTGCTACCCACGGAACAGGACAAAATATAACTGTTTATAATAATATTGTTTTTGGTCCCAAACAAGAAGATGAGGCAGATGGACCTGTTGAGATGTATGTTATATTGCTTGATAATAAACGGACAGAATTAATGAATTATATAAAACAACGTGAAGCTTTAGCCTGCATCCGTTGTGGCGCCTGTCTCAATGGCTGCCCAGTTTATAGGAATATTGGCGGTTATACATATAATTCGGTTTATTCAGGTCCTATAGGTTCGGTTATATCTCCTTTTTTTAATGGTTTTGCCGAATATAAACATTTAAGTTATGCTTCTTCACTATGTGGTAAATGTTATGATGTTTGTCCTGTTAAAATTAATTTACCTCAATTATTATTACAAAATAGGAATCTTGCCGTTTTAAGCAAGTTGCCCCCCGTATCAGAAAAAATTCTGATGAAAGGCTGGAAAATGATTATGCTTAACAGGAAACTTATTAATATGGTAAGTCCGGGGATGAAGAATTTTGTATTTAAAAGAGGCTTTAAAAAGCTATGGGGACCAAGAAGAGCTTTACCTATTTTTGCTAAAAAATCTTTCAATCAACAATGGAAGATGAAGAATTGATTTTAACAAATCAAATCAGGTTATTTATTTTAAACATCAATAGTTCAGGGTCTAAAGGTTTAGCTATATAATCGTTGCAGCCTGCTTCAATGCACTTATTTCTATCCTCAATCATTGCATAAGCAGTTTCAGCAATAATAGGAATTTTTACAATACTGTCCTAAATAATTTTTTTCAGGATTAACAATGCCAGTATTATTGATAAAAGCATTATATTTTAAAGTTTTTAAAAAAGAACCCCCTGTATAATATTTTGCGGTGGCGGGTCGTAATA
>JAGODS010000306.1 GCA_017998135.1 Bacteroidales bacterium | reverse complement strand
ATCGCATCCTGCAAGGCTCGCAATTATTAAATATCTGGCTGAGCAGAAGTCTTGTATTTCAGGCAATATATCCGATTTTATTCCTTTAAGCCGAACAACTGTATCGCAGCATTTGCAGGAATTAAAAAAAGCAGGATTGATAAAAGGCACTATAGACGGGTTAAAGGTGAATTATTGTATTTGTAACTCAAATATGAATAAAGTTAAGAAAATGTTTAATAATTTTTTCAAAGAAACAGTATTGTCTAATAAGGACAATATCTGTTAATAAACTAAAATGGATATGAAAATATTAATTTTATGTACGGGCAATAGTTGCCGCAGCCAGATGGTGGAAGGATTTTTGAAGTCTTTTAATAATAAACTTGAGGTATATTCAGCCGGGACAGAACCTGCAAAAAAGGTTAATCCGATTGCAATTAAGGTTATGCAGGAGGCAGGAATTGACATTAGTAATAATAAGCCTAAAAATGTTTCTGAGTTTCTCAGGCATGATTTTGATTATGTAATAACTGTCTGCGGCGGAGCAAATGAAAGCTGCCCCACGTTTACAGGCAAAGTAAAACATAGATTGCATATAGGCTTTGACGATCCTTCCGAAGCGAAAGGAACAGAAGAAGAAATTATTAAAGAATTTAAAAATATAAGAGATCAAATTAAAGCTAAATTTCATCAATTTTATATAAATAACATTAAGGAGAAATAAAAATGGAAAAAATAAAAAAGAATATTAAGGATATAGTAAAGGACAAATATGGAAAAATAGCCGAACAGAGTAAACAGCAGAATGCAAGTAGTTGTTGTGGTTCGGGAACTTGTTGCGGCGAGGATTACACGGTGTTCAATGATAATTATGATAGTATAGAAGGCTATAATCCGGAAGCCGATTTAGGGCTGGGCTGCGGCTTGCCCACTGAGTTTGCTGACATTAAAAGAGGAAATACTGTACTTGATTTAGGCTCCGGTGCTGGTAATGATTGCTTTATTGCGCGGGCTGCTGTTGGCAAAGAAGGAAAGGTGATTGGTTTAGATTTTACTGAGAAAATGTTGGAAAAGGCAAAAGTAAATGTTTCTAAATTAGGCTATCAGAATGTAGAATTTATTAAAGGAGATATTGAGGATATGCCAATAAAATCGGATACTATTGATGTTGTTATCAGTAATTGTGTATTAAATCTTGTACCTGATAAGAAAAAGGCTTTTTCAGAAATATACAGGGTTTTGAAACCAAAAGCTCATTTTTGCGTGTCGGATGTTGTAATATTAGGCGACCTGCCTGAAAATATTCGTAAGGATGCAGAGATGTATGCAGGTTGTATTTCGGGTGCTGTAAAGAAGGATGAATATCTTGATATTATAGTGAATACAGGATTTAAGAATGTTAAAGTCAGAAAAGAAAAAGAAATCATTCTACCCGCAAATTTATTGATGCAATATTTGACTGATAAAGATATGGAAGATTTTAAATTAAAGAAATTAGGTATTTACAGTGTTACTGTTTTTGCTGAAAAATAATTATCAAATCTCCAAATTATCAAATTATCAAATTGTTTTATTATGAAACCAAGGTTGAATTTTTTAGATCGTTATCTGACGCTATGGATTTTTCTTGCAATGGCGATAGGAGTGTTATCAGGTTATTTTTTCCCTGCAATAGCAGCATTCTGGGATTCTTTAAAATCGTCTCCTGACAGTACAACAAACATACCCATAGCAATCGGATTGATTGTGATGATGTTTCCGCCTCTCGCTAAAGTTAAATATGAAGAGTTAGGCGATGTTTTTAGAAATTACAGGGTTTTAACTCTTTCATTAATTCAGAACTGGATAATCGGTCCATTATTGATGTTTGCTTTGGCAATAGTGTTTTTTAAATTGTTTCCCGGCGAGAATAATGCCAATCTGCCTTATATGTATGGAATAATAATGATAGGTCTGGCAAGATGTATTGCAATGGTGATAGTCTGGAATGATTTGGCGAAAGGAGATACGCAGTATGCAGCAGGTTTAGTCGCTTTTAATTCCATTTTCCAGGTTTTGTTTTTTTCAGTTTATGCGTATTTTTTTATAGCTGTTTTTCCCGGATTTTTTGGTATTCCAACAAATGATGCTGTTGAACGAATCACTATTGGACAAATAGCCGAAAGTGTTTTCATTTATCTCGGAATACCTTTTATAGCAGGTTTTCTTACCAGGTTTATTCTGATAAGGGTTAAAACTAAAGAATGGTATAATACAAAGTTTATCCCTAAAATAAGTCCTTTGACCTTAATAGCCTTATTGTTTACAATTATAGTAATGTTCTCATTAAAAGGCGAATATATAGTGAAGATTCCGTTTGATGTTGTGTTGATTGCATTACCATTGCTTATATATTTTATAGTAATGTTTTTTCTTTCATTCTCTATGAGCAAACGTATAGGAGCAACTTACGGACAATCGGTAACATTATCATTTACCGCTGCGAGCAATAATTTTGAACTCGCCATAGCTGTAGCCATTGCTATTTTTGGAATGAATTCAGGCGAAGCCTTTGCAGCAGTTATCGGACCCTTAGTAGAAGTTCCTGTTATGATAGCGCTTGTAAACCTCGCTTTTTGGTTTAAGAAGAGATATTTTGCGAATAATGGATAATGAATTATGTTTTGACAGTTATTAGTTTTTATTCGTTAACTCTATGGTAGATGTATTTTTTGGAAATAGAGCGGGTAGGGTAGTATGAGGCAGCGAATCCGATAATAAGGACAGTAGCGAAGACAAGGATAAAATCCCAAAATTGCATTATGACAGGGTAAGCAGTAACAATAAACATAGCGCTGGTCTGCAGTTTAACAAAACCAAATTCGTACTGTAGGAAGCAGATTAAAGCACCGATAGATAAGCCAATCAGGGCGCCTGCCAGGTTGATTATGAGACCTTCAAAAAGAAAGATTTTTCTGACAAGTTTGCTGTCGGCTCCCATACTGGCAAGAATAGCAATATCTTTCTTTTTATCTAAGATAAGCATAGTAACAGAGCCAATCACATTGAAGGTAGCGATAAGCAGGATGAAGACAAGGATAAGGAAGACAGCCCATTTTTCGGATTTCATCACTTTATAGAGCAGCGCTTCCTGTTGGTATCGTGTTTTAACTGTGAATTTTTCACCTAAGAGTTTCTGGATGTCTGCCTGCACCTCTTTATCATTATATCCTTTTTTAAGGCTTATCTCAATGGATGTAAGCTCATCTTTATAGTCCATCATTTTTCTGACAAAACTTAAAGGCACTATAACATATTTTGTATCAATTTCCTGTTTTACAGAGAAAATGCCTGAACATTGCAGGTAGTCATTATTAAAAGCATTGACAGGGTTTGAGAGCGAAGCATTTTTTCTGTCAGGAATAAATACACTTATAGGTTTTGGA
>JAGODS010000305.1 GCA_017998135.1 Bacteroidales bacterium | reverse complement strand
ATATAGCAGTAAAAACCTTTTAACTTTTTTCATTTTAGTTAAAATTTAAGTTTATAATTAAAATCTAATAGATATAAAAGACCTGTTAGAGTTTTTAAAGCAAAATAATAATTCAGTATTAATCTTTTTTGCAGGTTAATCGTGTTGCTTCAGTTTTTCGCTTCAGTTAGTCCTGTTGGGCTAAATCTTAATATTACGGGGTTCCACAAACTGATAAAAATTAAGCTATGTAAATTTTGTAACCCAAAAGAGCGTATTTTAAATTTCTGTGCAAAGATAATTAATTTTAAGTTTATAAGTAATTATTTAGTAAATAAATTTTCAATTCGCTGTTTATTTTTCAACCTCACCCCTGTCCTCTCCTTATTTAAGGAGAGGGGGAGGAGGGAGGTTATTTTATCTTTGGTATATTTCGGTAACGATTTTGTAAATCGGGGAAAATATGCCGACGGGTTGGTCTTTGTAGAGGTACATAAATTTGTAGTATCTGGTTTCTGGTTTATTTGTAAGGTTAACGCGTTTGTCTTCCCAGGGAGAGCGGTAGTCTCTGCCAATTTCTTCAAAGATAAGTTCGGGAGCTGAGGCGATAGATAGGCCTGCGTGGTTGTTTGCAGTTGAAGAGTCCACAGTAGTAATAACGGTGTCTTGTTCAATATTACGTTTAGCACCAAAGATAATTATTCCGTGCATATTTTTTTTAGCCCAGTCAAAGATGTTCATATCAATGAGTTGAGTGATGTCGGAAATAATAGGTTGAACATTGCTAAGGTCAAGGGTCTGTTCCTGGGCAATGATAGCGAGTTGTTGTCCGATGCTTTGAGTGTAGGCGCTGCTGGTTTTGATTTTGGCAGCGAGTTTTCTAATTTCAGCAATAGCCAAGCCTTTGAGATTATATTTGGCTATGTTAGCAGCTTTAGCTTCGTTAGCTTTTTGGAGGGCAATAGCATAAGCTGCCCTGTGGTTGTTGACGGTGTTTGTAACAGAGGCAAGCTCTTCGGGAGTGATGCCGAGCGAGACGGCATAAGTAATTAGTTGTTCCACGAAAATGCGTTCCTGTTCGTCAAAGTCGCCTTCCTGGCGTTTAATAAAATCAGTTTTCATAAAATAAAAAATTTAAGTTTATAAATATAAAAAGTTAATTATAAGATTTTCGGTATTTATATTATTGTTAGAGGGATAAGGGCTTAGCTTATGATATTTAATAAGCAAAGTTTGGTGCGTGTGTATTAAACTTTGGAGCGTATGTATTAAATTTTGGCGGCTGTGTATTAATTTTAGGTATTTAAGTCCCAAATTTTGGTGCGTATGTATTAATTTAAGGGATTTAAGTCCCAAAGTTTGGTGCGTATGTATTAAATTTTGGAATTTAAGTCCCAAAGTTTGGCGGGTATGTATTAATTTTTGGTAAATTGGAATTAATTACCGGCAGATGTTAGGGAAAGTATAATAAAGTTGGATTTTAAGTTTATATGTTTTCATATTTTATAAAAAAACGCTACAAAAGTAATATAAAATAAATATATATTTAAATTCTTTTTTGGGTACGTAAAACTACGTATAAAAAAGTGGGTAAGTAGTATTACGTATTTTAGGAGTAAATAAGGAATAGCGGTGAGAAGAGCTTTTTATGCAAACCAAAGCAAATAATTGCAGAATACCGAAGGGTGTTTTATAGAAAGAGCGTATTGGGAAGTCCTTTATGGTGCATATTAGTTATATGTTTTCTGACTGTTGAATAAGCGGCTTTACGTTTGGCAGCGATTTCTTTAGGGCAGTCGCCTTCTAACAGTGATAATAGTATTTCGTTTTCAGTTTCAGTGAGAGATTTATTCAGATTTGATTTAATATTGTCGAAAATGACCATTTTGAGCATAGTTTCAAGACTTTTATAGGATAGAAGGTTATTAACAACATCAGCAACAAAGCCAATAGTAGAAATAGGTTTCCCGGCAGAGTCCCGCTCAAAGACTTTAGAGCATAATAATACCCATTGCCAGTTATTATCCGATTTTTTAAGGCGAATGAAGTTGGAGTAGCAAACAGTTTCTTTTTTAGTATATAATTCGCCTCTTTGAAGGATTAAAAATTTATCTTTTGGGTGT
Organism: Bacteroidales bacterium; assembly: GCA_017998135.1. Classification (GTDB taxonomy): domain Bacteria; phylum Bacteroidota; class Bacteroidia; order Bacteroidales; family JAGODS01; genus JAGODS01. Next base: position 1,317 of record JAGODS010000305.1, on the reverse strand, counting down.
AAATATCCCAGTATTTTATTTAAAGTAAAATCACTATTAGTGAGTTTAAAACCGAGCAAATTGGAAAGAAAGGCTTCGCTGTTATACCATTCTATATTAAAAGTTTTTAAATTGCACTTATAAATGAAGGCATTGATAGAACAAAATAGTTGTTTAAAGAAAGCATTTTCTTTTTTAATTCTATCAAATTCTTCCTGTTGTATTAATCCATTAGTATTTTTCATATAATAAATTTTTAATTTACAACCCCTGAATAAGAATAGGCTAAACTTGCCTGTGTTTTTTTACAGATATTTTAGATTATATGCATCATAATTTATATGAGTCAAAATAATAACGATTGAGTAAAGAAAAAATTATTAAAAAATACGGCAACAAATTAATTTTCTAATATTTTAAATTCGGTTCTGCGGTTAAGTTGTCTGCCTTCGTCAGTGTCATTAGTTGCGACAGGCTGGTCAAAGCCATAGCCATTATATGTAAGCCTGTTTGGAGTTATACCTTTTGTTACCAGATAGTCCACAACGGTTTTAGCTCGCTCGTTAGAAAGTTTTTTGTTATAATCTGAACTACCTTTATTGTCAGTATGTCCTGAGATTTCTATTTTCATTTTAGGCAAATCCGTGAGTAGTTTAATTAATCTATCCAGCTCGGCTGATGATTCTGGTCTGAGAGTAGATTTGTCAAAATCAAAAAAGATATTACGTAAGATAATTTTGCTGCCAACAGCTACTTTTTTAAGTTTTATTTCTTTGTAAACTTCTTTATAATTGGCAGTATCAGGGATGTCAAAGTTTTCACTATGGAAGAGATAGCCTTCAGCCTGGACGGCAATACCGTAGTTTTTGCCTGAGGCGAGGACAACGAGGAATTTACCTGTTTTGGCATTTGATTCAAAGCTGGCGATGTTTGTATTTTTAACATTGTCGGTAAGTTCAATAGTAGCTTCAACGGGGAGCAGCGTTATTTCGTCAATAATAGTACCTTTGAAAATGGTTAATTTCTGGGGTTTTGTATCTACTGCGGGCTCAATAACTTTTGCTTTTACTGGTTCTTTAACTACGGAGAGCAGGTTGTCTTCATTGCTGTTAATTCTTGGTTTTTCAGGTCCAAGGAAGCTGATTCTGTAAATATCTAAGTCGCCATAGCCTTCGGGGCGGACAGAAGCATAATAACCATATTTTCCGTTTGCGGAGATTGAGAAAAAGATATCGTCGTCAGGTGTATTAACAGGAAAACTAATATTTTCGGGTTCACTCCAGCCATTACCTGAGTAGTCGGTTTTGAAAATATCATAACCTCCCATTGTGTTATGAC
>JAGODS010000304.1 GCA_017998135.1 Bacteroidales bacterium | reverse complement strand
AGTATTGAAAATGAATTTATAAATGTCGCAAAATTGATTAATAAAGAGGATTCTTATCTCTATATTGAAAAACTTAAATATCTAACTATACAGGATTTTGACAGAATAATAAAAACAATATATAAGTTCATACACAGCAGCGAACAGGCTATTATAGCTCAAGCCCTTAAAGCTATAGATTTAATAAATAAATCAGGATTAACCGCACAGGACTTTTCAAATACCAATAAGGGAATATACGGATATTTTACGAAATTGTCCGAGCCTGTTGATAAGTTGAAAAATTATAATCCCAATTCTTATGTAATTAAAACTATTGAGCAGGACAACTGGACAGTCAAATCAGTTTCTGCTGATGTTAAGCAAAGGATTGACGGTATTAAAGCAGATTTAAAACAGTTTTACTTAGATTTGAACCGATTGATTGAGCGGTATAAGCCTTTAATGATTCTTAAATTTGTAGCTCCTAAATTATATTCCCTGGCTGTTTTAAATGAGATAAAAAAACTGACTGAAGATATTAAAACTGAAAACAACTTTATATTAATTACTGAATTTAATAAAATACTTGGAACCATATTACAGGAGCCAGTGCCGTATATATATGAACGTTTGGGAGAGAAATACAAGCATTTTCTGATAGATGAGTTTCAGGATACGTCTCTATTGCAATGGGCAAATATATTACCCTTAATAGACAATTCGCTGGCAGAGGGCTTTTATAATTTGATAGTAGGCGATACCAAGCAGGCGATATACCGTTGGCGCAATGGTGAGTTTGAGCAGTTTTACAGGTTGCCCGAGCTGATAATTTCTGACACTATGCCTGGCATTGATGATTACAAATCAAGTTTAAAGCGTAATTCCGAAATAATCAATTTAGCAAAGAATTATCGTTCCAAAGGCGAGATAGTTAGATTTAATAATGAATTATTTACTTTTATTTCAGAGCAGTTGAGCGATGATTATAAAAGAGTTTACTCTGATGTTAATCAGGAAATTGTTAAAGAGGGAGGAGCTTATGTTGAAATACGTTTTTTTAATAAGGCTCAACATTCAGATTATACTCAATATAATCTGAATACTATAAAAGAATTAACAGACAGATTGCAAAAAGATAAATTTGAATATAAAGATATAGCAATATTATGCAGGAGCAATAAAAATTTAAGTAAAATATCGGAATATCTGATAGGAGAGGGCATACCAATAGTTTCAGCCGAATCTTTATTACTTAAGAACTCACCCGCAGTAAGTTTTTTATTAGCTTGCCTCAGTTTTATTGATAATCCTGCTAACAAGATAGCAGAAAAGGAAATGCTGAATTATCTTGTTATGCACAAAGGTTTAAAGCAATTGAAAGAAAATATAAATATATTTGAATTAACTGAAGCAAATGGAATAGACTTCAAAATATATTATTTATATAAAAAACCATTATTTGATATATGCGAGCATTTGTTACGTCTCTTCGGTTTGAATAAGGATAAAGCGAATCCTGCAATAATATTTTTTTTAGATTTAATAAATGAATTTTCAGCTAAGAGTAATAATATAAAAGATTTTATGGAGGAATGGGAGCTGAAAAAGGATAAGTATTCCATCATTAATCCACCAGAATTAAATGCTGTGAGGTTGTCCACAATTCATAAATCCAAAGGCTTGCAATATCCTGTAGTTATATACGCTTTTGCAGATACTGCTTTTTCTAATACAAATAAATATTTCTGGGTTGATTTGGAAAAAGAAGCAACTGGCGGCTTGGAGGCAGGACTGATAAATAATAATCAAGAGCTTTTAGAGACAGCCTTTTCAGAGCTTTATAATATAGAAACAGGCAAGTCGCTGATAGATCAGGTAAATATGATATATGTTGCTATGACAAGGGCTGAGGAGCGTTTGTATGTTTTGTCAGGTAATGTTGATACTTGCAAAGCTAATTCAGTAACTAAATTATTATATAGTTTTTTGTCAGAAAAGAAAGCATTAACAAAGGAAAATCTGATATTCAGCGTTGGTGAGGAAAAGGAATATAACTTAAATAAAAGCGACAATTCTAATAAAGCCGGGCAAACCGAAAGTGTTAATCTTTCTAATATTGGCTCTTATGTTTGGCAACAACGTGTTTATATCAGGACGGCTAACAGAGATATCTGGGGCGAAGAGCTTGAGACTGAAAGCCAACGCTATGGAAAATTAGTGCATTATATTTTATCAAAGATAATTTATTCGGATGAAGTAAACCAAACACTGGAAGCATTGTTTATACAGGGATATATTAATCATGAAGAGATAATTAAACTAAGTCGGCAATTAGAAAGTTTATTCAGCAATGCGGAGATAGAAAAATATTTCAGCAGGACGCAGGACTATGAAATATTGACTGAAGCGGAGATAATAGATGCACAGGGAGCTGCTTTCAGACCTGACAGGTTGCTTATCAATGGAAAAAAAGCAATAATTATTGATTTCAAAACAGGAAAAGAGAATGATATATATACGCAGCAATTGGACAAGTATGAAAAACTGTTAAAAGATATGGGTTTTGATGAGATTGAGAAAAAAATAATATACCTATGAAGCGTGGACGCTTCGCCTAATACCCGCTACCCGCTACCCACTACCCGCTACCCACTACCCGCTTGATTTAAGACTATACTTAATATTTTTTTATTATTTTAACTAAAGGATATAAAAATTTCTATATTTTTGCAATCAAATTAATTAAAAAAACGGAGGACTTAATTATGTTAACAAAAAAAGTTGAAACTGCTTTAAACAAGCAAATTAATGCAGAATTTTGGTCTGCTTATTTATATTTATCTATGTCTGCTTATTTCCAGACTAATAATCTGTCTGGCTTTGCCAACTGGATGAAAATCCAAGCTATGGAAGAATCGTCTCACGCATTGAAATTCATTAATTATGTCATTGAAAGAGGTGGTAAAGTTAAATTAGAACCTATCGCTAAGGTTGATAATGATTGGAAAAACACTATACAGGCTTTTGAAGATACGCTTAACCACGAAAAGAAAGTTACTAAGATGATTAATGATATTGCTGATATAGCTGCTGATGAAAAAGACAGAGCTACTTTACAATTTATGCAATGGTTTATCACCGAACAGGTTGAAGAGGAAGCTACTGCTGAAGAAATCCTGCAACAACTTAAAATGATTAAAGGCGAAGGACACGGACTACTCCTGATTGACAGAGAGCTTAAAAGCAGAACCTTTGTTAATACTGCTGAATAATATAAATGTTTCACATTTGAAAAATGTGAAACATTTAATTAGTATTGGATATTTTGTTTTGAAATAATTTTTAAATATCAAATATATGAAAAGAATAATAGGGCATCTCTAAAAACTCCACAATCCTTAATTATGTAATAAAATATGATTTGCATCAAAATAATTTTGATATAACTATTTAGTTA
>JAGODS010000303.1 GCA_017998135.1 Bacteroidales bacterium | reverse complement strand
GTACCTGCTTCAGGAGTTGGAACGAGATTTATGTGGGTTCCACAAAAAGCTGCTTTACGTGCAGGAAAAATTACTGATAAAGCCGATTACTGGGATAATGCAAATATAGGTAAATATTCCGTAGCATTCAATGAAGACACAAAAGCCTCAGGAGAATCATCAGTAGCCTTTAATGCTCAAACTGTTGCCGCAGGTTCATATTCTTTTGCTGCAGGTGCAGGCACCGAAACCTCTGCTTCTGCTTCTTTTGTAGTCGGAGCATATAACGAAATTATATCAGGCTCTCCAACAGCCTGGGTTGAAACAGACCCCTTATTTGTTATAGGTAACGGAAAAGGCAGTAGAAAAAATGCAGTGACAGTACTTAAAAACGGTAATATAGGAATAGGTTTTTCAAGTCCTTCCAATCTTCTTGAAATAAATGGTAAAATCAGGATAGCAGGCGGCAGCCCTGTTGCTAACAAGGTACTGACAGCTACTGATGCTAATGGTAATGCTATATGGAGTTCTATTTCCGCCAGCGGTACTGACGGATATATTCAATTCAGCAAAGCAGGCGCTCTTGCTTCTAATTCAAAATTATTCTGGGATGATGCAGCAGGCAAAGTTACTGTTGGCGGAACCCCTACTGACGAATCCAGCATTGTAGAGTTAAACTCAACTACTAAAGGTTTCCTCCCACCAAGAATGACAAGAATACAAATGTATAATCTAAACAATCCTACTGCTGGACTTGTCGTTTATAATACTACAGATAAGACCCTTGCCTTTTTTGATGGCTCTGAATGGATGTCCTGTGCAGGAAAATCGTTGCTTCACAAATTTACTGTAGGAAGCACCACCTTCACTGTTTTTCCTTATGACGGCGGAACTTACACCTGGTCATTAGCTCAAAGCTATTGTACCAGTTTAAATCAATTCGGATACGATGATTGGTATTTACCTTCCCGTGGAGAACTTCATTATTTATACGATAATAAAAGCAATATAGATGGTATAGGAAATAAAATATATTGGTCATCAACAGAATCATCAGATATGTTTAAAATAAATGCTTATTGTATTGATTTTAACACTGGCTCTGAATATACTTTTCCTAAAACAAATAAATATAATGTTCGTTGCATAAGAAAGGATTAACACAAATTCTTTATCTCTTTTCAGTTAATATTGTAATAATAAAATAATGAGAAAGCAGGTTAAATAAATTTTCAATCTGCTATTTAATCCCTACGGGATATTTTGGAATTGGGAATTGTTATATTTTGCTACAAATATTTAATCCCTACGGGATATTAATGAGGAGGGGACATATTATTTTTCTACTAATATTTAATCCCTACGGGATATTTTGAAATTGGGGATTGTTATATTTTTCTACAAATATCAAATCCCTACGGGATATTTTGAAATTGAGGATTGTTATATTTTTCTACAAATATCGAATCCCTACGGGATATTTTGAAATTGGGGATTGTTATATTTTGCTACAAATATTTAATCCCTACGGGATATTTTGGAATTGGAGATTGTTATATTTTTCTACAAATATCAAATCCCTAAAGGGATAACCGTTACATTATAATCTTAATAATTGTAATGTAATAAATTACACACATTTACAAAAAATGGAACGAAAAAAATATTTTATAAAACCTGCATTTTTGACAGCCCGGTTTACAGTTTCAAAGCTTAAAATCAGTCATTAATAATTTTCAATTTAGCAAATTTCAGAATAAGCTGCTTATTGCCGTGGTCGTGGAAGAAAACCGTTGCCTTGCGGTTCACACCATTACCTTCCATACTAATAATTTTCCCTTTACCGAAGCGAATATGCTCAACCTCCATACCAGTTTGAATTTTGTCATCAATATTTTCATTATCAACTACTTTATTTTCGGACAATTCTTTAAGACTTTTTAATTTAGTATTAGTATTTAATAATGGTTTTGAAGAGTAAAAAGATTCTTCCTGAACTATATCTTTTTCAACAATATCAAGGAATTTTGGGTCTATTTCGCGGATAAAGCGACTGGGGCTACAGAAGGTAAACTCACCCCAGCGATACCTGTGCTGGCAATGCGAAAGAGTAACTTTTACCTGAGCCCTCGTAATAGCCACATAAAACAATCTTCTTTCCTCTTCAACCCCCTGTGGTGTATCAATTGACATCCCTGAAGGGAAAAGTTTCTCTTCAAGTCCGGTGATATATACATATTTAAACTCCAGCCCCTTAGCTGCGTGAACCGTCATCAGCGATACTCTATTAATATCATCCTTATCATTTTTATCCGCATCTGTAAGCAGGGCAATGTTCTCCATATATTTATCCAGCGTAGGCAAGTCAAAATTACCTTCCTCATCAGGTATTTCAGCATTGTCCTCAGTAAACTCATTAATAGCATTTAGTAATTCCTCTATATTTTCGTATTTACTAATACCTTCAGGAGTTTTGTCTTCAGACAATTCCCTCGTCAAACCTGTACCAATAGCAATATTTCTCGCCAGTGTATAAGCATCAATATCGCCAAGCTGTTTAACAAAGTTCATTATCAATATGCAAAAATCTTTGATTTTATTAATCGTATTTGGAGTAAGCCCATTATTATCGCTATAAATAGCTTTCCATAAACTTAAATTCCTCTGAGCAGCAACTTCAGTAAGTTTATCTATAGTAGTTTTCCCTATACCGCGTGCAGGATAATTAATAATCCTTAATAAAGACTGGTCGTCATCCTGATTAATCACCAATCTGAAATAAGCCAATAAATCCTTTATTTCTTTACGTCTATAGAAAGAAATAGCACCAAAAATTCTGTAAGGAATATTTAACTTTCGCAGGGCGTCTTCCAAAGCTCTTGACTGGGCGTTAGTTCTATATAAAATAGCAAAATCGCTATTAGGCAATTGATGATTCATCTTAGTTTCAAAGATGGAATTGGCAATAGAAGAAGCTTCATCCGAATCCGATTGAGCTTTAATTATATTTATTTTTACACCTGATTCGTTTTCAGTCCAGACCTGTTTGTAAATCTGTCTTTTATTTTTATGAATTACGCTGTTAGCGGCATTAACAATATTCTTGGTAGAGCGGTAATTCTGCTCCATCTTGAAAGTTTGTGCATCTGGATAGTCTTTTTGGAAATTAAGTATGTTCTCTATATTTGCGCCCCTGAAAGAATAAATGCTCTGCGCATCATCTCCGACAACACAAATATTGCGTCTCGCTGCTGCAAGTTTTTTTAATATCATATACTGCACGCGGTTTGTATCCTGATACTCATCTACGAGTATATAAGTAAACCTGTGCTGGTATTTAAGCAGCACTTCAGCATAACCGTCAAGCAATAAATACATATTAAACAGCAAATCATCAAAGTCCATTGCCTGCGAATTAAAACAACGTGTATTATATATTGTATAAATATTAACAAGCTCCTGCAACTGGCAATTT
>JAGODS010000302.1 GCA_017998135.1 Bacteroidales bacterium | reverse complement strand
ACACCCCGCTAAGTTCGGCCCACACCCCACTAAGTTCCACCAGCCCCCGCAAAGTTCCGCCATTTTAATTAAAAATTATAAATTACGTATTAATAATTTAAGTTTTAATGTTTCACATTTGAAAAATGTGAAACATTTATATTATCAATTATTTATTAGTTTTCTTAGCCCAATTATCTTTAAGAGTAACTGTTCTATTAAAGACTAATTTTTCCCGGCTACTATCATTATCTACACAAAAATACCCAATACGCTCAAATTGCAATTTATCAGAGGGTTTTAAATTAGAAGCAAAAGGCTCAACAAAACAATCAACAATTTTAAGCGAATCAGGGTTAAGATTTGCTTTAAAATCCTTCCCCTCTTCAGCAATATCGGGATTTTCCTTAAAAAACAACCTGTCATAAATCCTTGCTTCAGCTTTAAGACAATTTTTAGCCGACACCCAGTGAATAGTTCCATCCACTTTTCTGCCGTCAGGAGAAGACCCTCCGCGGGTAGCAGGATCGTAAGTGCAATGAATTTCTTCTATTGCCCCGGTTGCCTGGTTTCTTATAAAACTTTGACAGGTAATATAATAAGCATACCTCAATCTAACTTCCTTGCCTGGTGAAAGCCTAAAAAATTTCTTAGGCGGGTTAGGATTGAAATCGTCAGCTTCTATGAAAAGCTCTTTTGTAAAAGAAATTTTTCTTTTACCCATAGTGGCATCTTCGGGATTGTTAATTGCCTCCAGTTCTTCGCTAAGCCCGTCAGGATAATTATCAATAATAAGTTTGACAGGATTCATAACCGCCATAAGTCGTCTGGCTTTTTTATTAAGATCTTCTCTTATACAAAATTCAAGCAGGGCAACATCAATTACGTTTTCTCTCTTAGCCACACCAACCTTTTCAGCAAAAGCCCTGATAGATTCGGCAGTATAACCCCTACGTCTTAATCCGCAAATTGTTGGCATTCGCGGGTCATCCCAACCCGACACATATCCTTCATTAACTAATTCAAGCAGTTTTCTTTTGCTCATCACTGTATATGTCATGTTCAGCCTGGCAAACTCTATTTGCTGAGGATGGTGAACGGGCAGATTATCCAAAAACCAATCGTATAAAGGTCTATGTACCTCAAACTCAAGGGTACAGATTGAATGAGTTATCCCTTCAATAGAATCAGATGTGCAATGTGCATAATCATACATTGGATAAATACACCATTTATCGCCTGTTCTGTGATGCTTTTTTTTCTTTATCCTATAAATAGCAGGATCTCGCAAATGCATATTTGGAGAAGTCATATCTATTTTAGCACGTAAAATCTTTTCTCCGTCATTAAATTCACCCTTACGCATCCTTTCAAATAAATCTAAGTTTTGCTCAACAGTTCTATTTCTGTAGGGGCTTTCTAAACCTGCCTTACCGGGCGAACCTCTGTGTTTACTGATTTCTTCAGCGCTCATATCACAAACATAAGCTTTGCCTACTTTTATTAGCTCTACTGCATACTGATAAAGTTGCTCAAAATAATCTGATGCAAAAAACATTCTGTCTTCCCAGTCAAAACCGAGCCATCTGACATCCTCCTTAATAGAGTCCACATATTCCACATCTTCAGTCTCGGGATTAGTATCATCAAACCTTAAATTACATTTGCCCTTATATTTTGCTGCAATACCAAAATTAAGACAAATTGATTTGGCGTGTCCTATATGAAGATACCCGTTAGGCTCAGGGGGAAAACGCGTATGTACCCTGCTGTTATTTTTATTATTTTTTAAATCTTCATCAATAATTAGTTCAATAAAATTCTTTGATGCTTTTACTTCTTCCATTTCTGACATATATAATAATATTTTATCTTTTGTTTCATTAATAAAAAATTTCTATTCCTTAAAAAAGACTCTTTTAACTCTGCGGGATACATTAGTAAGAACTTCGTAAGGAATAGTTCCTAATTGCTCAGCTATATTTGAAATAGGATAATCTTTACCAAAAATAATAACTTCATCACTTTCTTCAGCTTTTATATCTGTAATGTCAATAAAAGTCATATCCATACATATTTTGCCTATAACAGGAACAATACAACCGTTAACAAAAAGTTTGCCTTTTCCATTACTAAGACGTCGGCTTAAGCCATCAGCATAACCAACAGGTATAATTCCAATTTTAGTTTCCCTGTTTACAATACAATCGGCGCCATAGCCGATACTCTCGCCCTTTTTAATAGTTTTAACCTGATAAATAACGGTTTTGAGAGTTCCTACATTTAAAAGCTCCTTCTTTTCTTTATCAGTAGAAGGAATCCCATATAAACCTATACCGGGACGCACCATATCAAAAGCAGCCTGCGGAAATCTTATTATACCGACAGAACTTAAAATATGCCTCAATATTGGATAAGCGAGTCCTTCTATTACTCGTTCACTTAACAAAGTAAATAATTCTATCTGTTTTAATGTAAAATCATCTTTAGTATTATCATAAGCAGCCGCAAGATGAGAGAAAACAGATTCAACCCGTAATTGCCTGTTATTTTTTAAAATATTTATCAATTCATCTATATCCTTTTCTTCAAAGCCTAACCTGTGCATACCTGTATCCAATTTGATATGTATAGAAATAGCGTTCTCATAATTAAGCATATAATGCTTCAGATTTTTAAGTAGTATATTAAGAATTCTGAAATTATAAATTTCAGGTTGCAGATTATATTTAAAAATAGCATCAAAACTATTTTCCTGCGGATTCATTACAATAATAGGGCAGCTAATACCCGCTTTCCTGAGCTCAACGCCCTCATCGGTATAGGCTACTGCAAGATAATTTACATTATGAAATTGCAGGCTCTGTGCTATTTCATAACTGCCGCAGCCATAAGAAAAAGCTTTTACCATTGCTATAATCTTTGTACCTGCCTGTAATTGTGACTTGTAATAATTATAATTATGAATCAGTGAATTAAGATTTATTTCAAGAACGGTTGAATGACTCTTCTGCTCTATAATGTTGCTTATCATTTCAAATTTGAAGAATCTCGCACCTTTTAATAATATTGACTCATTATTAAAAGAAATAAAGGGGTAACTATTAATAAACTCTTCAGTTGTTTTATAAAAATATTTGTCAACTTTAAATTTTTCCTTATGTCTGCTAATCGTTTCGCCTATTCCAATAAATTTAGTAATCTTTTTTGTATGAACGAGAGTAGCAACTTCGGAATAAAGAGACTCTTCATTTTTACCGCTTTGAAGTATATCAGAAAGAATAACTGTTTTCTTATCATACCTGCTTTGATTTGCCAGAAACTCAAGTGCTATTCCAAGCGAATTTATATCCGAATTATAATAGTCATTTATTATTAAACAATTATTAATCCCCTCTTTTAACTCTATCCTCATAGCAACCGGAATTAAAAGCTTCATCCTTTGCTGAATTATTTCTTTGTCGTATTTATAATAC
>JAGODS010000023.1 GCA_017998135.1 Bacteroidales bacterium | reverse complement strand
ATTAAATTAAGCAATATAAACAGAAAACGATTATTGATAATTTATATTTTATAGTTAAGAATTTAATTTTAAAATAAAATAAGGGAAACAATGCAGTAACAGATAAAATAAAAGCTTTTGATTATTTCATTGATATATATCAAGAATAGATTTTATTTTATTTTTTAAGTCAAAAAAAATAATTTTAAAAGCCTAAATAATTCTCAGCTTAGCAGATGGTTACAAACAAAATATATTATAGTTTATTTCATACGAGAAAAATTTATAATACTATTATTATATCATTTACAGGAATATTTACTGAAACCCTTGCAAAAAAAATGTTTCTGAAAGTAATATCACACCCTTAGTTTATAATGAAAAGAAATGAATTGCCGTTTTATTGGGAATGGGCATTTAATTTATATTGCCCTTTTATAGCCGGGTATTTATAAATAATACATAGCGTTGACCTTTCTTAATATATTAAGCCCTTTCAGGGATTATAATTGTGTGATTAAAAAAGGAGTATGAAAAAATTTGGTCAAAAATATAACAGCCAATACAATCAATTACAAATAAAAAAAATGACATTTTTATAAAATAATAACAGTAATTAAATATTTATATTATTTTTGCATTTTTAAAGAAAATAAAGATAACAAATAATCTAATCAATATTTTTAATATCAACATATTTGATTTACAGGATATTAATTAGTATAATTTAATATTTTAATGTTTTTTTTAAACATAAAATAATGAAATAATAAATATTTGTTATTTTAGCAAACTTTTTTGTATTGAAATTTTTATCAAATATATTATGAACAGGCTATATTTTATTATTGTTTTGACTTTTATACTGGTATTTGAAACTAAAGCTCAACAGGAGGCACAATTCAGCCAGTATATGTTTAATAATTTTTCCATCAATCCTGCTTATGCAGGAATAAATGATGCTATCTGCGGTAATATTTTTCACAGACAGCAATGGGTAGGTTTTGATGGCAGACCCGTAACAACATTAATAACATTTGACGGAGCCTTGCCCTTTATACACGGCGGAGCAGGCATTCAGATACTACAGGATAAAATAGGACAATTTAATGATTTAGATGTAAAATTGGCTTATGCATATCATTATAAAATCGGTGAAGGGAAATTAAGCGGAGGCTTACAAGCAGGCTTTCTCAATAAAAAAATTGATTTCTCAAAATTTAACCCTATTGATGAAACTGACCCTCTATTACAGGGCAAAAGCCAGGAAAGCAATATGTCTGTTGACATAGCATTCGGCGCCTTTTACACTGTTCCCAATAAATACTATGCAGGTATTTCCTCATCACAATTAATAGAATCCAAAGAATCATATAAAGAAGCATCTTTAAAGTTAAAAAGACATTATTACATCACAGGAGGTTATCATTACGGACTTGATAACTTCGGACTATCAAACTTTAAAATAATACCTTCAACCTTAATCAAAACTGATGCTGTATCCTTTCAGTTTGACATTAACCTTCTTGCAGAATATAACAATAAATTCTGGGCAGGATTTAGCTACAGAAGAACAGATGCCGTTGTAATATTATTAGGATTAAAACCCTTCGGACCTGGTTTATATGAAAATCTAAAAATCGGATATTCTTATGATATGACTACTTCAGCTATTGGGAAAGACGGTAGAAGCAGCGGTAGCCACGAAGTCTATATCGGTTATTGCTTCAAACTGGAGACAAAGAAAGAACCAACAAGCTATAAAAATGTTCGTTTTCTATAATCATAAAATATTTTTTGTAACAATTTTAAAAATGTTACGTTTAAAAATAATAATCATAAATCTAATTTGAAAGGGTATAATTATGAAAAGACCTCTCTTTTTCATATTACTGCTAGCAATAATTGTAATATTCAATAATTGCAAAAACACCGGTGGCGGACAGTTAATCGGTGTTCAGGACAGGGAAAAATGGAGTTTACCTGACCCCTACGGTATGCTATTTATTCCGATGGGTAGCTATACAATGGGACCCAGCGATCAGGATGTCCCCTATTCCCAGATATCACCATCAAAAACTGTGTCCGTTCAGGCTATATATATGGATGAAACAGAAATCACAAATAACGAATACAGACAGTTTGTAGACTGGGTAAGGGACTCAATAGCACATATTTTATTAGGGCAAAGTTTTGAAGACCATCTTATAACCACCAATAAATATAATGAAGATTTAAATCCACCATTTATCAATTGGAAAACGAGAATAAAATGGGACGCCAAAGATGAAGAAGTCAGAGAAATACTTAACCAGATGTATCTGCCGGAACACGAAAGGTTTTACAGGAGAAAAGAAATAGATACAAGAAAATTAAATTTTGAATATTATTGGATAGATTTAAAAGCAGCAGCTAACAAATCAAACAGATACGAATTTAAAAAAGATGAACAAGGTAATATTACCGGAGGAGCTTATGGTAATAATATAAAAGACAGAAGTGCATTTATAAAAAGAGATGTAACTAATATCTACCCTGACACCTTATGCTGGATACACGACTTTACATATTCATTTAATGAACCGATGACAGAAAAATATTTTTGGCATCCTGCTTATGATAATTATCCTGTTGTAGGAGTAAATTGGAAACAAGCAAGAGCATTCTGTATTTGGCGTACACAATTTATGAATAATTACAGACGGCAGAATGGTTTAACAGATGTAAATAATTTCAGACTACCAACCGAAAGCGAATGGGAATGGGCTGCAAGAGGTGGTTTAGACCTGAATCCTTATCCTTGGGGAGGACCATATGTCCGAAATAGCAATGGCTGTTTCTTAGGGAATTATAAACCATTAAGAGGGAATTATGTAGATGATGGAGGCTTTCATACCTTAGTAGCTGCGCACTTTGCTCCTAATGATTTCGGACTTTACGATATGGCAGGCAACGTAGCAGAATGGACAAATAATGCCTATGATGAATCAACCTACAGTTTTGCACACGACTTAAATATGGATTATCAATATGAAGCAAATGATAATGACCCTCCAGCATTAAAAAGAAAAGTTATCAGAGGTGGGTCATGGAAAGATATAGGCTATTATATGCAAGCAAGCACCAGAACCTATGAGTATCAGGATACAGCCAAATGTTATATCGGTTTCAGATGTGTTCAAACTTATCTTGGAAGACATAAAAAAGATGGACCTAATGCATCAAATGTCTATAATAATTAAAGAAATAAATAAATATATAATAAATATTCATAAACAATTAAATAATTACAAATATGGGTTTAAGTTCAATAGTTAAATCAAAAGGCTATAAACAATTTATGTCAAAAGTCTATGGCTGGGGTGCTTCGGTTGTTATATTGGGAGCACTTTTTAAAATTCAACATTATCCTGGAGCAGGTATAATGCTTATATGCGGATTGTCTGTAGAAGCGATAATCTTTTTCTTTTCAGCTTTTGAACCACCGCACGTAGAACCCGACTGGAGTTTGGTTTATCCTGAACTAGCCGGAATGTATCACGACGATAAAGACCTTCAGAATATGGGACTTTTACCAAACGGAACCAAAGATAAAAAAACAGTAACAGAAGAGCTTGATAATATGCTTGAAAAAGCCAAAATAGGGCCAGAACTTATAGAAAGTCTCGGAGCAGGACTCAGAAAATTAAGTGAAAATACAACCAAACTATCAGATGTCTCAAATGCGAGTGTTGCAACTGAAGAATATGTAAATAATATTAAAAATGCAGCAAAATCAGCCGGGGACCTAACCAGATCTTATGTCAAAACAGCCGAAGTATTAAGCGAAGATGTAAATGCGTCTCAGGAATTAGCAAAAATATTAAAAAACACAAGTAAATCTGCATCCGAATTATCAGATTCATATACAAAAGCAGCAACAAATCTAAAAAGTGAGCTCAACGCCAATGACGAATACGTAAAAAGTGTTAAAGCAGCATCAGAAGCTATAAATAAATTAAATACCAGCTATATCCAATCAGCAGAACAACTTTCAAAAACAGCTCATTCATTAGACTTTTCAGGTATAGATAAAAATGCAATCAATCAAAAATTTCAAACCATTTCAAAAAATCTTGAAGCCCTGAATTCAGTATATGAACTACAATTAAAATCTGTAACAGACCAGACACAAATATCAAATAAACTTCAACAGGAAATGAACAAATTTGCTGGTTTCCTTAATGAATCTATAGATAATACTGCTAAATACAAAGATCAGGCAGCATTACTAACACAAAGTATATCAGCATTGAATAATGTCTATGGTAATATGCTTGCAGCAATGAATATTAACCCAAAAAAATAAATACTAAATTTATAAATACCAAAAAAATATTAACTCCAAATCATTAAACAAATAACTAATTATGGCTGGATTTAAAGAGACCCCGAGGCAAAAAATGATAGGAATGATGTACCTTGTTTTGACAGCATTACTAGCTCTTAATGTGTCAAAAGACATTTTGAATGCCTTTGTAATAGTAAACGATAGCATAGAATCAACAAATAAAAATTATGAAAAGAAAAACAAAGGCAGTTATGCAAATTTTGAAGCACAATACTCATTAAATCCCAACAAAGTAAAACCCTATCTTGATAAAGCCAATAGAGTTAAAAGCCTAACAGATGAATTAATAAATTATATAAATACACTAAAATTTGATGTAATAGCACAAACCGAAAATATACCTTTGGAACAGGCAAAAAAAATTACTTCATTAAATGAAGTAAGTGCTAAAGACAATTATGATATGCCAACCCATTATTTTATAGGAGAATCTCAGGACGGTTCTAAAGGTAAAGCCCGTGAACTAAAAAATAAAATTATTGATTATAAAACTCAGATATTCAAAATAATTGATAATGACACCAATTCGGTTAAAATAAGTTTAAACACAAATGACTATTATAATAAAATTGAAGGAAAACAAACCTGGGAAATGGGTAATTTTTACCATACTATTCTTGCGGGTACAGTAACTATTCTAAATAAATATATAGTAGATATTCGTAATGCAGAAGCAGACGTAGTATCTCATCTTTATAAAGCAATAACAGCAGAAGACTTTAAATTTGATCAGGTAGGCGCAAAAGTAATTCCAAAAAGTAATTACGTATTACAAGGGGATTCTTATGAAGCTGACATTATTGTAGCCGCTTACGATACTAAACAAAACCCTGAAATTTTTATAAAAACGGGCGTTGACACAATAATAAATTTTGATCCCACAGGTTGCACAAGAATAGAAGGTGCAAGAGGAGTAGGTAAATATAAATTACAGGTAAATACGCTTGGACCTCAAAAATATGCAGGAGTTATCAGAATATTATCACCATCAGGAGAAAAAAAGACATATCAGTTTAATTCAGAATATATTGTAGCCAAACCATCAGTTACAGTTTCTGCAGATGCAATGAATGTATTTTATATTGGTGTTGACAATCCTGTATCTATATCAGTTCCAGGTATTCCAATGGAAAGTATAAAACCATCCATAACATCAGGGACACTAACTCCAAAAGGCGGTGGAAAATATATTGTAAGAGTATCATCTGGCATAAGAACTACAAAAATTAATGTAAGCGCCGATGTAAGCGGCTCAGTTAAGCCAATGGGAAGTCAGGAATTTAGAGTAAAGACCGTACCTGACCCAATAGCTTATATAGCAAATAAAAAATCAGGCTCCATATCAAAAAGTGAACTTTTAGCAGCAGGTGCTATTATACCACAACTTGAAAATTTTGACTTTAATATGTATTTCGTAGTTACTGAATTTTCATTATCTACACTTGTCAGTGGTGACTTACAGGAAAAAAGAGCACAGGGGAACAGGCTCACCGAAGAAATGCGAAAAATAGTTAATACATTAAGAAGAGGACAAAAAGTATATATTGAAAATATAAAAGCAAAAGGACCTGATGGCACAACAAGAAGTCTATCTTCTATCAACCTGACAATTAATTAATAGAAAATTAAAAGGAAAAAATAAATCAACAATTCCTAAAAAGGGAGGTTATATGAAAAAATCCATTTTAATAATAAGTTTATTATTCTTGATAACAGGCTCAATAAACTTATCGTCCCAAGTTCTTGACAGCCCAAAAAGAGACGGAATTTACGACAAAATACATAATGTAAACCGTAAACCTATACCTTATGCTTTTGTAAGGGAAGCAGATGTATTTTGGTCAAAAAGGATATGGCGAGTAATAGATTTTAAAGAAAAAATGAATCAACCCTTTTATTTTCCAATTGAGCCTCAAAATGGGCGAAAAAGTTTTATGACAATAATTTTCGATGCCTTAAAAGAAGGAACTATAATAGCTTATGAAGCAGGTCAGTATAACGATGAATTTCTTGCACCGATTTCCCCTGTTCAATTATTATCAAGTTTAACAAGAGTAGATTCCATAAGACTGCAAAGATCTTATCCTCCTTATGACTGGTATGACACAATTAAAGTAAAAGAATTCAGAACCTCTGATGTAACACGAATAAGAATTAAAGAAGATTGGTTTTTTGACAAACAACGCTCAGTAATGGAATCCCGTATAATTGGAATTTGCCCAATTATTGAACAGTTTAATGATGAAGACCAGTCATTTAAAGGCTATCTTCCTCTTTTCTGGATATATTTTCCAGATTTAAGACCTATACTTGCAAAAAATGAAGTTTTTAACAGATTTAATGATGGTTTAAGACTTAGCTATGATGATGTATTTATGAAAAGAATGTTTTCAAGCTATATTTATAAGGAATCAAATGTTTATGACAGAAAAATAGTTGAATATACTAAGGGTGTTGACCAGATTTTTGAATCCGAAAGAATAAAAAACGAAATCAATAATTACGAGCGTGAGCTTTGGGAATACTAATAATATAATAAATTATAAAAAAACTTAATACTTAAAAGAAATATAACTTCCTTAAATGGAAGTTTTTTTTTGCGAAAAATGAAAAAATTAATAATAATAATAAGCATATTTTTTATTGTAACAACAGCATATTCACAATACGATAAAGCAATAGGCTTCAGAGCAGGCGTATCTTCAGGACTTGTTTTTAAAAGTTTTATAGGACCGCGTGATGCCCTTGATGGCTGGCTAACATTTAACGATGGCTATGTAATATCGGCACAATATTTATACCATACAAAAAATCACAATATAAAAATAGAAATAGCTAACCTTGCCTTTTTTATAGGTGCCGGTGTATATGGCAAATTCATAACCACTCCTGAATATGGTGGAAATAAAAGAAATAAATTTGGAATAAGCGGCACAATAGGCGTAGAATATAAGATACCATATATACCTTTTATACTTAATGTAGATTTAAAACCGAACTTTCCAATACTTAATCATGAAGAAATAGATAAAGATTACGATTTAGATATGGGAATTGCAATCAGATACATATTTTAGCAAATTGCAATTCAGTAAATCTGCATTCTTTAAAAGTGAATTTTATGATAATCATCATAATCCCTATACTGTTGAACTTTAACTTCATAAATCTTTTTAGCAAGAAAGACAATAATTTTTAAATCATTAGCATTTAAAAAAACAATAGCTTTTTCTTCTCTATGACAGGCATCGGCAAAAATTGCCAGTAGATTATAATTATTATTAATTAACCATTTATAAGCTTTTTTATCATCATCAATAGCATTACTAAAAGCAGCAAGTTCGGGATAATTATTATTCATCAACCAGTCAAAAGCAGGAACACTGGCATTAATAGAACAAGCTAAAGCGGCCAACTCAGGATATTGATTTTTTAATAACCATTTTAATAAATCCCTGTTTCCACTAATAGCTTCGCCAAAAGCCAAGAGCACTTTTACAGGATACTCAGTTAAAGGTTTAGCCATTTTTGATAAAATTTAAGGTTAAAAAACACTGACCTTCAATCCCTCCTTAGAAACTCTATCAGCAATATTCATTAAAATTTCATTAGATACTTTATAAATAGTATCAAGAGCTGTGTTTCTTGATATTGAATAAATTACCACTTCTTCTGGGGATATTTCCTTTAATAAGCTAATCCATTCTTTAATTTCTTTATCAGTAGTGTTATCAACTATTTTATCATTATGAGTTCCCTTAATGAATAATGATTGAATAATTAATTTACCTTTAAATTTTTTTAAATTATTAATTATATCAGGTAAATTAATTGATTCAGAAGCTCTGTTAATAAGTCTTAAACTTTCTTCCAAACCCACATCAAGCTTAAGCATATTAACATCAACTTTTAATAAAGCTTTTACAATATCATCATTAGAAAGAGTAGAAGAATTTGATAGCACAGCTATCTTTTTGCCAGGTATATACTTATTTCTTAAACTAACAGTATGCTCAATTATTAAAGGAAACTCGGGATGTAGTGTAGGCTCACCATTACCAGCAAAAGTGATACAATCAGGTATAATACTATTTTTAATAAGTTCTTTTAACTTGTTTTCAAGTAAAGAAAAAAAAGCGTCTGCACTAATAAAGTTTATATTTGGAGGTAATTTTTTTAATGTCCAACCGCATTCGCAATAAAGACAATCAAAATTACAATATTTAAAATTTAACGGTGATAAATTTATACCTAAAGAAATGCCTAAACGCCTGCTTTTAACAGGACCGAAAATAACCTCGCTAAATAAGAAAGTATCCACTTATTAATAATTTTATGCAAAATTATAAAGAATACCATTATAAACAGATAAAAGGTTTTAAAGAAAAATAAAAGCTGCTGATTTACTTTAAACTATACTCAAATAAAAATCTATTTTAATTTTATACTTCTATTTAAAAGCAAATAAATGTTAAATAATAAGATAAAAGGGACAAAATTGCATACTTTTGCAATCATAAAAATTGATATGAATAATTTAGAATTAATAAAAGCACCTATAAAAGAAGAACTTGCAAAATTTGAATTAATATTTAAAGAAACCATAAAGAGCGATGATTTTTTTCTAAATACTATCACAAATTATGTAATAAGAACCAAAGGAAAGCAAGTTCGTCCGATATTAGTTTTTTTATCAGCCAAATTATGCGGAAAGATAAATGATAACACTTATACAGCTGCAACTTTAATAGAATTATTGCATAGTGCAACTCTTATTCATGATGATGTTGTTGATGATTCTGACCATCGAAGAGGATTTTTTTCAGTTAAAGCCTTATGGAAGAACAAAATTGCAGTACTGGTAGGTGATTACCTATTATCACAGGGTTTGCTAATATCTCTAAACAATAATAATTTTGCTATATTAAAAATAGTGTCTGAAGCAGTTAAAAATATGAGTGAAGGCGAATTAATGCAGATACATAAAGCCAGAACACTTGATATAGATGAAGAGGTATATTTCCAAATAATAAAGAAAAAAACTGCTGTTTTATTGGCTGCTTGCTGTGCCTGTGGATGTGCTTCAAATATCAATGATAAAAATATTGAAAAAACTATGTATCAAATAGGAGAAAATATTGGTATTGCTTTCCAGATAAAAGATGATTTACTTGATTTTGATATAAACAGAAACACAGGCAAACCTAAAAATATTGATATGAAAGAGAGAAAATTAACCCTGCCTGTTATTCATCTGTTAAAAAATTCTTCCCTACTAAAAAAAAGAAAATATATTAATTATATAAAACATTTTGAAAAAAATCCATCAGGAATTGATGAGCTTATTAAGGAAATGCAGGATAAAGGAAGTATTGAATATGCTAAAGAAAAAATGAATTTTTATTGCAGGCAGGCGATAGATTTACTAAATAATTTCAACCATTCTGAAGCTAAAGCATCTTTTGAAAATTTAATTAAATTTACAATAGAAAGAAATAAATAACTACTCAGCAGCTGATTAATAAGAAATAATAAAAGTTTCAAAACATACATAATTTTATTTTTATTTTTTTAACCTTAGTATTAAACTTTAAATCCCTTATATATCAACCTTATAAGTTTATTTTGATGTATAAATGTTAATAAAAAAGGTAATATGGTAGATTTTGTTTCTTTCATTGATTATACTATGGTTTATAAGGTTTTTACAATATATAAACTCTAAAATTCCACTGCTGAGTAGTTACAATTTTTTTATATTTGCAGTTAAAAAAAACATTATTTTTGTTACAAATTTTAATAATATTACGTTATAAATAAATAGAAAAGAAAAAAACTCAAGAACAAATCAATATGTTATCACAAAAACTACAACAAAAATTATTACAGAAATTATCACCGCAGCAAATCCAATTAATGAAATTGCTGCAGATTCCCACAATGGAATTAGAACAAAGAATTAAACAAGAAATAGAAAATAATCCAGCTCTTGAAGAAGAGGATGAAACGGATAAGGATGAAACTACTACACTTGAAGAAGATGATAAAAATGCAGAAGAAGAAAATGACGATTTAAGCAATATTCACGACTCTGAAAATGAATTTTCTATTGAAGATTATACCGATGAATATGAAGATTATTCAACTTCCATATATAAAAATCAAACAGAATTCAACCAGGATGATAAGAAAAAAGATATTCCCTTCTCCGAGAGCCTTAGTTTTAATGATTATCTAATATCTCAATTAGGGATGCAAATATTGACAGATAAGCAATACCAGATAGGACTTCATATTATAGGTAATATAGATGAAACAGGATATCTAACCCGCGATATTGAATCAATGTCAAATGACCTTGCCTTCTCTCAATATTTAGAAACCAATACTGATGAAATTACAGAAATATTAAAGCTAATACAAGGATTTGACCCTCCCGGAATCGCTGCCCGTAATCTTCAGGAATGTCTTTTACTTCAACTAAAAAGAAAAGAAGAAAATACAGAGTCTTTACAAACAGCTAAGTTTATAATTGAAAATCATTTTGATGATTTCAAAAAGAAGCATTATTCTCAAATTCAACAAAAAACACAAATTTCAGAAGAAATTCTTAAATCAGCAATACAGGAAATCCTAAAACTAAATCCTAAACCAGGTTCAGACTATGAAAGTATTTCAGGAAATAACTATATTATTCCGGACTTTAGCGTTATTTCTCATAATGGTAAACTTGAATTAAACCTAAGTTCAGGCTATATTCCTAATTTAAGACTAAACAAAGCATATCTTACAATGCTTGAAAGTTACAATAATGAAAAGAAAAATAACGGTAAAAGGGATAAAGAAGCTATGAAATTCGTTATTCAAAAAATAGATAATGCCAAAGAATTTATTAATGCTCTTAAACAAAGAGAAGATACACTATTCGTAACAATGGAAGCTATAATGAACTATCAGAAAGAATTTTTTATATCCGGTGATACAACCAAACTAAAGCCTATGATATTGAAGGATATTTCTAATATGGTAGGACTTGATATTTCAACGATTTCAAGAGTAGCAAACAGTAAATATGTTCAAACTCCATTCGGAATATTTCAATTAAAATATTTTTTTTCAGAAGGTATCATAAGTGATACTGGAGAAGAAGTGTCAACAACCGAAATAAAAAGAATTTTGCAGGAATGTATTGAACAGGAAAACAAAAAAAAGCCATTAAAAGATGATGAACTCACTAATATCCTAAAATCTAAAGGCTATACTTTAGCGAGACGAACTGTTGCAAAATACAGAGAACAACTTAAAATTCCCAATGCTTCTTTAAGAAAACAATTATAATTAGTGTCTATCTATAAAAATAAACTAATAAGGTTGATATATAAAGGAACAAGTTTTATACTTAGGTTAAAAAAATAAAAATAAAATTATGTATGTTTTGAAACCTTTATTATTTCTTATTAATCAGCTACTGAGTAGTTACAAAATAGATATATAAATATTAAAAAAAATGAAAGTTATCTCACAAATAGTTTCTTATATATTTCACCCGTTATTTATTCCGCTTTATACTTTTATTTTATTATTTTCAACAGATTATTATTTCTCATACATAATACCTGTCAAAGGGAAATTATATCTTCTGGCAATTCTTGGCATTTACACTATAATTCTACCAGGCCTAACAATTTACCTATTAAAAAAGACTAAAGTAATAGAAAGTTACAAAATGAATTCAAAAAAGGAAAGAACCTGGCCTCTTATTAATATAATTATGGTTTATACTATTAATTACTATTTCTTTAATAAACTAAATTTGCCAAATATTTATTCCATTTTTCTGTTATCAATAGTTATACTTTCCATAACAGGCTTATTATTAACATTAAAATGGAAAATCAGTCTTCATACGTTAGCAGCAGGCGGAATTAGCGGATATTTTTTTGCTTTATCCTATTTATACTGCATCAATATTAATATAATTCTTTTTGCTTTATTATTAATCTCAGGAACTATTGCCTCAGCAAGGCTATACTTAAATGAACACAACTCATTACAGGTTTATTCGGGATATATTATTGGCTTATTCTCAATGTTTATAATGTTTTTACAATTAATTAAACTCTGATAAATAATTAGTTTGACAATAAAAAAACTAATTTTTATTACTTATTTTAAAAAATATATTAATTTTGCACCCCTAAAAATAAATAAATTTTATTAAGAATATGTATTTAAGCATAGAGAAGAAAAAAGAAATATTTAAAGAATTTGGAAAATCCGAATTTGATACAGGATCAACAGAAGGTCAGATAGCATTATTTACTCATAGAATAGACTATCTAACAGGACACCTTAAAAAGAACAAAAAAGACAAAGCTACTGAAAGATCTTTGGTTTTATTAGTAGGTAAAAGAAGAAAATTAGTAAATTACCTGAAAGAAAAAGATATCAATAAATACAGGGAAATACTAAAACAATTAAAAATAAGAAAGTAAAAAAAACATACAATAAACCGTTAAGAAAAGGCAGTTTATATTATAATAATACTGCCTTTTTTGATAATAAATAATTATATATGAATATAAAAAGTGCAACTATATCTTTTGATATAGACAATGAAAGAAAAATAACAATAGAAACAGAGAAACTTGCAAAGCAGGCAAATGGTTCGGTAGTACTGAGAATGGGAGATACAATGTTACTCGCCACAGCAGTTACAAAAGAAGAATTTAATGAAGAAACCGATTTTTTACCTTTGTCCGTAGATTACAGGGAGAAATATTTTGCAACAGGCCGCTTTCCAGGAGGTTTTTTTAAGCGAGAAAGCAGACCATCTGAATATGAAATATTGATTTCCAGATTAGTTGACAGGGCTTTAAGACCCCTTTTTCCCAAAGACTATCATTCAGAAATACAAGTAGAAATATCACTAATATCAGGCGAAAGTAAAACAGCACCCGATGCTCTGGCTTGCTTAGCAGCATCATCAGCACTTATGGTATCTGATATACCTTTTAACGGTCCTGTTTCAGAGGTAAGAGTTGCCAGAATAAATGGTAAATTTATAGTAAATCCAGCATTGACAGACCTTGAAAATGCAGATATTGACCTTATGGTAGCAGCATCAATGGACAGTATATTAATGGTTGAAGGCGAATCGCAGGAAATTTCTGAAGACGATATGATAGCAGCCTTAGAAGCAGCTCATACCGAAATTAAAAAACATTGTCAGGCTCAACTTGATTTACTTCAAATTATTGAAAATAAAAAAACTAAAATTGAATACTGTCACGAAACAAACGACGAAGAACTTCAAAAAGTTCTAAGGGATTTTGCTCATAGTAAAATATATGAAACCGTAACTCGTGAAAAGAATAAAAAGGACAGGCATAATGCTTTAAAAAAAATCATTGAAAGCTTTATAGAAACAATTCCTGAAGAAGAAAGGGATAAAAAAAAGGGAATGGTTAAAAGATATTTCGGTGAAATTGAAAAAGAAGTTCTCAGAAATTTAATTTTAACTGAAAATTTAAGAGTTGATGGCAGAAAACTTGATGAGATACGTCCTATATGGATAGAAATAGACCCTCTTCCCTCTGCCCACGGATCAGCAATTTTTACCAGAGGAGAAACACAGGCTTTAGTAACTGTAACATTCGGCACTAAACTTGATGAACAAGTAATTGACGGGGCAGTTATTGAGGGAAAAAATAATTTTATTTTACATTACAACTTCCCCTCCTTCTCAACAGGAGAAGTTAAAGCAAACCGAGGTACAAGCCGCAGAGAGATAGGACACGGTAATCTTGCATTACGTGCTTTAAAATTTGTTATGCCCAATAATGAAGAAAATCCATATACAGTAAGAATAGTTTCTGATATACTTGAATCTAACGGTTCATCTTCAATGGCATCTGTATGCGGTGGTACACTTGCGCTTCTTGACAGCGGAGTAAAAATAAAAAAACCTGTTTCAGGTATAGCAATGGGTTTAATAATAGATACTGAAACGAAAAAATTTGTTGTATTATCTGATATTTTAGGCGATGAGGATCATCTTGGCGATATGGACTTTAAAGTGTGTGGAACAAAGGATGGAATTACAGCCTGTCAGATGGATATTAAAGTTAAAGGTATCTCATTTGAAATAATAAGAAAAGCATTAGAACAAGCAAAAGCAGGACGTTTACACATATTAAACGAAATGGCAAAGGTCATAACAGAAGCAAGAGCAGATTATAAACCACACGTGCCGAGAATTGAAAAAATGATTATTCCAAAAGAATTTATCGGAGCTGTTATTGGACCTGGCGGTAAAATTATACAGGATATTCAAAACACTACTAAGTCAACTATTGTAATTGAGGAAGTAGGAGAATACGGACATATAGATATAGTATCATCAGATAAAGCCTCTATTGAAGCTGCCAAGAATAGAATTAAAGCTATTGTTACAGTTCCTGAAGTCGGAGAAACTTATGAAGGAATAGTTAAAAACATACAACCTTTTGGAGCATTTATTGAAATATTACCTAATAAAGATGGGTTACTTCATATTTCGGAAATAGACTGGTCACGTGTCGCTGACGTTAATGATGTACTTAAAGTAGGCGACAAAATTACAGTTAAACTTATTGATATTGATAAAAAAACAGGTAAACTTAAGCTATCAAGAAAAGTATTACTTAAAAAATAAAGAACAAGTAACTCACAAAGGGAATAAACAGTCAAACCTGCAAGAGTTATATTCTGAATTATTCATAAATATTGGGAAAAATCCCGATTGTCAAGGCTTGACTTGAACCCCGAACTAAAGGTATTATCTATTAAAAAAATAGATTTATAATCCTTTATGAAAATTTATGAATTAATCAGGATATAATCACTCAGGTTTTTTTATTTGCAATAAAAGTCTATTATTTTTCTGACAGCAGTATTACCGAATTGTTCAGCTCTGTTCCAGTCTCTGCAGGCGCCCGCAGTATCTTTTAACATTAACTTAATATTCCCCCTATTGTGATAAATAACATTGTTTTTAGGGCTAAGTATAGCAGCCTGATTATAATCCTCAAGGGCTAATTTGAATTTTCCATAATTATAATAAATAATTCCCCTGTTATTATATGCTTCTACATATTTATCATTAATCAGAATAGCTTTATTAAAATCAGCCATAGCCAAATCATTCTGGTTAAGAATACGCCTTATCTCACCTCTATTATTATAGGCAGCGGCAAATTTGGGGTTAACTTCGGCAGCTTTAGAAAAATCATCAATAGCTCCCTGGTAATCCAAAAGATCTTTTTTAGCTATGCCCCTGTTATTATAAGCAATATCAAGATTGGGGTGTTTTTCGATAATATCATCAAATAAAGTGATACTGTTTTCCCATACCTTAACTCTATATATAGTAGAAACAGAATAAAAAATAAAAAGACCTATAAAAAAGATAATAACATAGTTTTTAATCTGCTTAGAAAAGGAAAATTTATTGTCCATAACCCAACAAAAGAATTGAGCAATAATAAAAAACAAACCAGTATAAGAAATATAAGAATATCTGTTAGCAGCATAAAAAAAGCCTGAGGGAATAATCCTAAGTAGTATAATAATGGATAGAAAAAAGAAAAGCAAACCGAAAATAAAATCCTTTTTAAATTTACCTGATTTGAATAATAAAAATAAAACAAAAGGAATAATCAATATAGAAATAAAATATTTTAAAGGTAAAACGAGATGCTCAGAGGGATAAGGATAAATAACAGAAAGATTAAGAGGAAAAAATAGTTTATTAAAATAAAAAACTAAAGAATAATTAGAAATAAGAATAGTATTAAGCAAAGAAAATGCTTTACCTTCAAATATTACATCTCCAGAAGTTTTATGGCTAATAATATTAACCAGACCAATAGTCAGAGAAATAGCAAAAAAGGGTATTTTCTCAATTAAAGTTTTTAATGTATATTTTCTTCCAATATAATAATCTATTAATAAAAGTATAAA
>JAGODS010000022.1 GCA_017998135.1 Bacteroidales bacterium | reverse complement strand
GGTCATTATTATCAAAATAAATAAAACCGCCGTTAGCACTTAAAACAAGAGCAGCACCAGCATAATTAAGAGTCAGATTAGAACCTAAATGAACAGAACCATTATCAGGGTAAGTACCCCCTGTTCTGTTCATTGTAAAAGTATTAATATTTTGGAATCCGGGAGTAAATTTTAATGTTCCGTAATCACCTCCGGTAGTACCGGCTATTGTAATAGCAGAAGTAGAATTTAGAGGTAGATTCCCTGCAAGAAAACCACCCGGAGCAGGGTATTGAATATTACCACTAAGAGTCTGTGTAACAGCTCCTATCTGATATATCCCTTGTTGTAATTTTAAGGTCCCGGTAATATTAAAAGCAGCAGAAGTAACAGCACCCAAATTATCATTTAAGGTAAGATTACCTAAATTACCAGTATTGCTTAAAGTATGAACCTGTGTGCCATTAGTTAGAATAATACCTCCGGTACCTGTACTAATATGTGCTGCTGCTCCTGATATATTACCATATACTGTTATAGTATTTTCATTATCAGCTAAACCACCACCGCCTATTGCCAGATTCCCTTTAACCGTAATATTCTGCCTTGCAGTTTTAACTCCTGCAGCTCCAATAGCCAAATTACCAACAGAAATAGAAGCAACATCAGAATGGAATAAATCCTGAGCAACTGCTGCATTATAATTAATTGTATTAGTTGAACTGATATAATAATTTTTAAAAGTTGGGAAAGGATTAGTAGAATTATTTACTAAAGTTAAAGTAGTTGGAAAAATTCCATTCATATCAAGAGTACCTGCACTAACACCTGGACCGCTCAACAAATAAGCTGCATTAGCATCAGTAAAAGTTGAACCCGCAGATATTCCGGAATAAAAAGTTAAATTATTATCAATATTTGTAGCTCCTGTCAGACTATATGTAACATTTGCCAAGGGATTTATTATCAAGTTATAATAATTACCTCCTGTTGGTGTTTTAATACTGGTAGCTGAAGAACTATTATAAACAACTGTATTTCCAATAGCAGATGCAACAAGAGATGGTGTAACCGCAGCCGGAGCAATAAACATAGAATTATTACCCTGAGTAAGAGTTCCAGTACCAGCTAAGGCTGCTGTAACTCTAAACCCTCCTGTCGCTATAAATACATCATTAACTCCAGAATTAACATAAGAACCACTAATATTATTAGTATAAGTTCCATTCATTGTAACATTTGGAATAGAAATATAACTTGTTCCCCTTAATTCTTTTCCAGTACCATATAATCTATGATAACCTGTGGACGGTGTAAATAAACCATTATTTTCTAAATTACCATTATATGTTACCACAACAGCAGTAGCTTCAGTCCAAAGACCATTATTAATGACATCTGAATTAAATATCCTGTCATTTGTACCTGTAGTGAAATTAATAGTTCCTGTCGTTGTAATCGTTGTCAAACCAGTAACTGTCAAAGAAGTTGTAAAAGCATTAACACTTAATATTCCTGCTGTAACAGTTAAAGTTCCGTTAACTGTCGTGGTGCTGGCGGTATTAGCAAATGTAGCGCCAAAGCCATCATTTATTTCTAAATTACCAAAAGCATTAGGACCCGCCCCTGTTATCACGTGAGCTGCCGTTCCACCTGTAAATAATATTTTACCATTATCAGTTGATTTAATTCCACCATTTGAAGACGTTGAAGAACTATTAGTTAAATTACCATTAAGCGTGATAATATTCCCTCCATCATTAAAAGTGCCTGATGCAATGGTGAAATTGCCTTTAACAGTAATATCGCCAGCGGCGATTTTCTGATTATTGCCTCCGGCTGATATATATAAATTACCATAAGTAGCGGCAGGTATCGTCTGTGTTGCAGTAATAGCTCCATTAAAATTAACAGTACTCATAGAGCCCGGTGTTGTAGAAAAATCATAATATTGAAAATCGGGCAGTGCTTTAGCGCCTGTATAAGTTGTTGTATAAATTGTACCGGCAGCAGTAGAAGTATTTAATAAAGTTAAAGTTTTGCCGGAACTCACCCCTGGTCCTGTAATTTGATTTCCATTATCACTAAAGGTAGTAGTAGTTCCATTTCTTCCAATACTCATATTACCATAGACTGTTATTGGGCCTGCAATAGATATAGTACTTGTAGCTGTAACAGGAGTAAAATATACATCATTAAAATATTGAAAAGAAGGAACGCTTTGACCTGTGGCTCCATTAAACCAAATTTTGCTATTAGTAAAAGTACAAACAGCAGAACCCGGTGAAAAAGTACCAGAAATTGCTATTAAACCTACAGGAGAAAGAATTGGATCAATAGCTCCGCTAATAGTTAAATTACCATAGTCGCCCCTGGCAATAAGGGGGCTATTAGACCCGTTATAAACAACAGTACCTGAAGTAGCGGCAAGAGTACCTGAATTGTAAAAGCTACCGCTGATAGTTAATGTGTATGAACCGACAGTCAAACTGGCTCCGTTACATACTGTTATATTATTCACTGCAACACTAGACCCTAATGAAGGTTGATAAGAGGGATGGTTTGGTATTATAACATTAGCACTTGATGAATTAGGTACAGATGCAGGTGACCAATTTCCTGCGGTATTCCATGCTGTAGAGTTAGAACCCGCTGTCCATATCCAGGTATTTAAAGAACTACCTGGGTCATTATTGGATTCTGCAAGATTTATAGAAATTAATTTTGAAGAAGTTAAAGCAATAGCGCCATTTTTAACAATAGTAGTATTTGAACCATTAACGCTATTAGTTGTTTGAGGCGTTGTAGAAGTCCATTGTGAAGTAGAACCCCCCACATTATAATACCAAATATTTACAGCCGAGGGGTCAGATGGAGCAGAATTAAAGTCAGCATCCTGATATTCCATAGTAATATTTGGAGTACCGACAGAACCCTGAACGGCAAGATAAGCAATATAATTAGATCTAATATTACCAGAAGCAATAATATCGTCAGCCGAATAAGCAGAACCAGCAATAGCAGATGAATACCCGAGTTGAACACTTGAAGTTGTTGCTGCAGTTACAAGAGTCTGCATAGTAATAGGTCTCCAGCTTCCAACAGCAAAACCAATAGGCCATCTATAAGTGCCTGCAGCTAAAGAATTGGTTACCCAACGTAAACCTGAGTTTTTCCCATTGAAAACAAAATAGCTTGATGAACTTTGATTAGCTATTAACATTGGAGTTGTTGCAGTTGCATTATAATTGACAATATAAGGACCCATATTAACTATACCGCTTGTAAGCGTAAGGGAAGTGCTTATAGTAAGATTACCGTCAATATTAACTTTAGCATCAGTTCCGGTCAAATTCATAGTAAAAGCGGAGAGAGTCTGAGCCTGCTGAGTAAGGTATATAGTTCCCATATTAACCACCGAACCGGCAAGAGTAAGTCCTGTGTTAGCCTGGAAAGTAATAGTAGCTGTGGGGGTAGTAGAAACACTACCATATAAAGTTAAACCTGGATTAGCATTAGCAAGAGTCAAAATTCCTTTATTAACAGTAAGACTTCCATTTTGAGAAGCAGAACCAATCTGAACAGCATTGGTAAAACCAACACCTGCTAGATTATTTACAATTATATTTGAAATATAGCCACTTGTATAATTAGCAGCCATAGTACCTCCCAAAGTTTGGGCAGCTATACCTATAAAAGAAATAGTTGCATTAGGGTCGCTAGCGTTTATAACTCCACTAACAGTAATAGTATTTCCATAAATAGCGAGAGTCTTACTATTTAAATCAAAAGTTGTGCCCGCTATAACATTCAGACTACTAATATTAGAACTTAATCCAAGCATAACTCCTCCATTAGCAGTTGAATTATTAATAGTTAATGTACCCTGTTTATAATCATAATAAGAAGCTGGGGGTAACTCAACGCCAGTTGTAATAGGAGTAGAAGCTGCTGTTGCAGTATAATTAAGATTATATGTCATTCCCATAATATTATATACAACAGGATTTGTCATATTTATAGCACCGAAACTTCTATTAACAGTTAATGTATTATTTGTAGCATTACCTAATGTTAATAAACCTGAGCCTGATAATAAACCCCCGGAAGTTTGTAAGTCTAACCTGTTCTGCAAAGCAACATTTTGATTTAAAACAACCCCATCAGGATTATTAATCTGATATCCGATAAACATATCCATCCCAGCAGGAGCACCCACTAAAGCCCATCTTCCAGTTCCGCTAATTGTTTGGGCTCCTGTAGTTCCATTGAAATTTAAAAATGCACCTGTGCTAGCTCCGGCTGCAAAGAATAATCCATTATTTGTAATATTTCCTGTTACATTAATTATTCCGTTAAAATTAATATGTAAATAACTATTAGAATTAATAGTAATATTTTTAACAGTTCCGGTAGCGGTAAAGCCAACTCCGCTACTAACTGCATTAGTGAAATAGTTGTTGTTAACTTCTATATCGGGTGCGGTAATAACTGAACTAAAAGTCTGGTTATTAAGAGTTATAGCCTGGTATTCTTTACCGATAAATAATAATTTGGAACCGGCGGTAGCTGAATTAAGTCCTGTGTTAGCTGTAGCTGAGGCATTATTAAATGTTCCTGCAAGGCGTAAAGTCTTACCGTTCATAATTAAAGTAGCAGTTGAATTAATAGTAAACCCAAAGACTGTAGCATCTTTGCCTAAGGTAATACCTGCAGAATTAGTATTAACGATGGTAACAGTACCTGCTGACGGTGGATTAGCAGTTAAAGAAGGTAATTCTTTACCGGTAGTATAACCGCCTGCAGGTGTTAGAGCATAATAATTAACATTAAAAGTATGATAAGGAAGATTATAATCAACATTCATATCATTATCAATGCTTCCTCCTACTGATGTACCTGCGCTAACTCCAACATTAACAGTCAATATATTAGCGGTACTATTACCTAAAGTAAGTAATCCTGTACCACCCAATTTACCGGCAGATAAAAGCAAATTATTCTGTAAGGCAAGACTTTGATTAAGAGCGACAGCAGGATTAGCACCTGAAGTATTAAAAATCTGCAATCCAGGGAATACACCTACTCCGGGATTAGTAACAATCTGGCTCCAGCTTCCTGATCCTGATATAGTTTGAGCTGCTGTGCCGTTCATTGTTATCATCGCAGATGTATTAGCACCACTGGCAAAAATCAAACCATTATTAATTAAATTTGAAGCCACAAATAAATTAAAATTGCCAATTTGTAGGTAACTGCCTGTATTAATTTTTAATTCTTTAACATAACCTATAGCTGTAGTAGTAGCAGCGCAGGAAATTGTAGCATTATAGAAGTTATTAGAAATTTCTATATCGGGTGTAGTAATCACGCTTGAAAAGGTCTGATTACCGAGATTAATATTTTGCTGTCCCCAGCCTATAAAATGAAGTTTTGAATTAGCAACCGAAGCATTTAAGCCAGTATTAGCAGCAGCGGCACTATTTGTAAAGGTTCCGGCTATTCTAACAGTTTTACCATTCATATTAAGAATAGTACCTGAATTAATAGTAAAATTAAAAGCTGTAGCGCTATTACCAAGTGTAACACCTGAAGAATGTGTATTAACGATAGTAACAGTTCCTCCATAAGGGGGATCAGCAGAAAAAGACGGTAGTTCTTTACCTGTTGTATATCCTGCGGCAGGAGACAATATATTATAATTCAAATTATAGGAAACATAAGTAAGATTATAATTAACATCCATAGCAGAAGCAATACTACCGCCTGCAGTAGTTCCATTGCCTACATTGCAGGTTAAGGTGCTTGCAGTGGCATTACCAAGAGTTAAAGTTCCACTACCACCGAGAATACCTGTATATAAATTCAAGGTATTTTGTAAAGCTAAATTCTGATTAAGAATAACAGCAGGATTTTCATCTGATGTATTATTAATTATAAAACCGGTAAATACAGATGTCCCGGGATAAGTAGCTACCTGGTTCCAGGTCCCTGAACCTGAGACAGATTGCACTGTAGTACCATTAAAAGTAATAGTACAAGCTGTATTTGCACCGCTGGTAAAGATTATTCCATTATTAACAATATTACCAGTAACATTGAGATTAAAATTACCTTGCTGAAAATAACTACTGTTATTGATAGTCAAATTCCTGATACTACCAGTAGTAAGGGTTGTAGCTCCGGAACTTGTAGCAGCATTATAAAAATTATTGCTAATTTCAATATCAGGGGTAGTAATGACAGTAGCAAAGGTCTGATTGTTAAAGGTAATATTTTGCTGAACAGTACCGATAAAAAGCAGTTTTGACTCTGCAACAGCAGCATTTAAACCTGTATTAGCAGCAGTAGCGTTATTAAGAAAATTACCTGCCAGACGCAAGGTATTACCATTCATATTTAAAGTAGCACCAAGATTTATTGTAAAATGAAAGACTGTTGCATCCTTACCTAAAGTTATTCCTGCTACATCAGTATTTACTATAGTTACAGTACCTGCCAGAGGCGGAGTTGCTCCTGATGAAGGCAATTCTTTTCCTGTGGTATATCCGCCTGCAGGAGTTAATGGATAATAATTAACATTTAAAATAACATTATTAAGGTTATAATTCACTGCAAGAGCATCATTAATAGAAGCACCGGGAGATGTGCCACCCGATACTCCAATATTGATAGTTAAAGTATTAGGTGTTCCGTTTCCAAGTGTTAATAACCCTGAACCGGTCAATACTCCATTTAATAAATACAAGCCATTTTGAATTGTTAGAGCAGAATTGAGACTAATGTTTGAATTATTACTATTATTAATAGTTAATATTTGTAAGGAATTATTTAATATACCTGTTACTGTAGTCCAATTTCCTGTACCTGAAATAATTTGTTCGGTTGAGCCATTTATAGTTAAAGCCGAGTTGGTAGTAGCAGTATTAATAAGACCATTATTAACAACATTTCCAGCAACACTGACAACAAAACCATTAAAATTGAAAGTCCCTACCAATACCTGAAAATTACCCAAAATATTCATTGCAGCATTAATAACACCTGTCGCGGTTTGAGCACTTAAAGGATTCCAGTTAAAATTGCCAAAGTTACCTGCCAAACCAGTTACATTAGTTGCTGTAATTCCTAAAATATTACAGGTTGAAGTAGCATCCCAAACAGAAGAAGGAACTGCTCCTCCGTCTCTTTTATGATTATAAACACTATTGGCATTAAAATAAATATTACCAGTAGAAGTAAGAGCTCCACCGGCAAGATTCTCGAAAGTACCATTGACAAATAAATCATTAGCTGTAACAGCAGCGCTTGCATTAACAGTATGTCCTGATCTAATATTTATACTTATACTGTTTGCACTTGTAGGAGCATCAATAGCTGCAGATGGACTACCAAATGCCGGGTCAGTATCAACTTCCCAGGTTGAAAGAGTATTCCAATCACCGCTGGCAACAGATCTATAATAAATATAGTTACTTGCAGCAGTCATTCCTGTATATGAATTAGCAGGTAACAAAGGAGCATTTGTATTTGTCAAAGCCCCTGTTACTGAAATAGAATTGCTCGCTGCATTACTTTCAAGACTGGTCCATACTGAACCGTTCCATCTGCTAAATTTAAGGTTAGCTTCATCGCCGTAAATATCAGCAGTTGGATAACTAAAACTTAATGTATATGTATATGGAGCTGCTAAACTTGTATTAAAAATATAATATCTGCTTAAATAATCGTCAGGGGAACTGAAATTAGGATGATTTCCATCAATAAGCCTAACCTGTATATTTCCAGTACCTGAATTAGATAGCATACCTATGCTGAGAGGACTATATTCGGGAGTATCTGTATTATCACCAACAGGAAAAGTAAAAGCAGCCGAAGCACCTGCAGGATAATTCTTTATTAAATAACCATTACCTCCGGGTACTATCATATTAGTTGCAGAAAAAGGATTGCCCTGTATTGCATTGGTTCCTGAATTTGACAAGGTAAGGCTATATCCTTCTAAACTCAACAGTCCCTGGTTCAAATATAAAACGTTTGATACTGTAAAATTTGATTTATTAAGGCTTACAACACCTGTGGGACTGGTATTTTCAATTATCAAATTATTACAGGCATTCAGAGAAGTACTATTGCCAAAAACCTGGACCACAGAACCATTAAAAACATAATTGGCTGTTACAGCATAAGTCCCTGAGGTTAAACCAGTTTGAGTTGAAGTAGTTATATTACCGGCTATTCCATTAGCATGTCCAATACCTAAAGTAACATTTGTTGAATTGGTTTGTACAAAAGTACCAGTACCGGAAATAACATTAGCTCCACAATAAAGAGTACCACTATTATTTAAGGTTCCTGCTACAGTTTGTGCACTTGTAAAAGTTAATTTGGTATTGGCATTAACAGTAAATGTTCTACTTGCAGCGATTGCTATATTATTATCAATAGTAAAATCAGCTCCACTGGCTGTTCCAAAATTCAAATATGTTGAAGTGAAAGTACCTGATGAACGGTTAAAAGCTTTATTAACTCCTCTAAAATACATAGTTGCTATAGTAGTCCCTGTCTGAGTAAAAGTACCGCCTGTTTGATTTATATTACCGTAGAAATTGTATGAATGTCCTCCTCCATTGTAAGAATTAAGATTAAAGGTACCATTTGTAATATTTACATCGCCATATACATTCAAAGTAGTAGCAGTACCATTATATTGCAAAAAGAAGGTACCGCCATTAACATTCAAATTTCCACCAATATTCATAGGGGAATTGGCATTAGCATAAAGTCTATAAACAGAACCGGAATTAACGGTAAAATTTCCAGAAACAGTAACTGTATGAGCTGAAGTAGTATTAGCAAGATAAAGAATTCCAGTATTAGTTGTTTGTACAGTAAAATCGCCTGCAAAAGTAGTATTAGCAGCTATACCCATAGTAACGGTAGCAGTTTGTGAAGGACAATTCCAGTTAAAATTACCCATAGTAGAGCCACTAATACCTGTAAGAGGCGTAGCATTAGTAATTCCTGTAACATTACAAGCAGAAGTAGGATCCCATGTTGCTGAAGGAAAAGTAACCACATTAGCAATATGATTGTAAACAGAGCCAGCATCAAATTTTAAAGTAGCGACAGAAGTAACAAAAGTTCCAGCAGTTGGACGATTATTAATAATAACTCCTCCATTCCCCACAGTTACGCGAGTAGTGCCAATGGATGATGTGTTAAAAACACCAAGAGCATTAATTTTGAGAGTTCCATCAATCTGACCTTGCTGGCTCGCTGTTGTCAAAAAATTAATAGTGAAAGAAGTTGTTGTACCTGTTAATTGTAAAGTTGCTCCAGAATGGATGACAAAATTGTCAGTTAATGTTGGTCCATTAATCTGCAAAGCGATAGCTCCAGAAGCACCGGTAAGGGTAACATCGCCAGTTCCTTCAATTGTCAGGCTTTTAATAGTTAAAGAGGGGACTGCTGTTATAGTAATTGCAGCAGACGGATTAATGACAATATCGTCATTATTAACAGGCGCCACATCTCCTACCCAATTAGTTCCGGTAGTCCATACACCTCCAGCAGCAGGATTTTTCCAAGTTTTGGTAGCTGCAAAACTATTATTTACTAAAAAGAATTCTAAGGATAAAAAGAGAATTAATACAATAATCTTTTTAAATTTGCAGAAATTTATCATAATATATATATTAAAATATTAAAATTAAAAAACTGACAAAGATAATAAATATATAATATTTGTGTCATTTTTATATAAGGTACAATTACGGTACATCATAAATATAATGTTAGTACCAACTATTAATAATTATCTGATAATCATAGTAAGTATTTAACACAACTACTTATATATAAAATAAATATTTATTTGAGGGAATTAAATTAACTCTTTTTAACATTAACAAAGCATTTATAAGCTTTATATTAAATTTTTTATATTTTATTGTTTATCAATTATAACGCTTTATTTAATGTCTTAATCTCATCTGATTTAATGTGGAAATCTGTATAAATTTTTCTAAGCTATTATTTGAATTATAGTTATTTACGAATAAATTTACTCAAATATTATTGTTTATAAATATATATTTACCATAAATTACTTCAACCCTAATTAAAACATAGCTTAACAGAAGGATGCATACAAAAACTATTTGTACTACACGGTTTTAAATTTATCTTTTAATATTCATAATATATTGATTATAAATATTTCACATTTTGTAAATATGAAACATTTAAAATGATTATAGTATAAAATAAAATTTAGAGATGCCCTAAATTAGCTACAATCTAAAAAAAAAGAGATGGTTAAATTCCCATCTCTTTTTTAAATTGAAAGATTCCATTTTATTTAATAACTAATTTTTGAGTATAAACATTATTTCCAGAATTAATGTTAAGGAAATAAACTCCCTTTGACTGATTTTCGAGATTTAAATCTATTAAATTATTTTTAAAATTGCTGGTATATACTTTTTTACCTAAAATATCAGTTATATTAACAAGATGTGATTTTGCTTCAGTATTATTAATTAAAACAGTAAATTTACCATTTGAAGGATTAGGATAAATCGTTAGAGAATTATTTATATCTGATGAATTAGTTTTAATATCCTTAAGATTATATTTTGTAAGATATGCTATCTCAAACTCATCATGCCATGTAAGTGCGTCGGGACTCATTGACCAATATTCCGGGTCAACATTATTTCTTAATTTAGCATAAGATAACACTAAAATAGGTTCAATAGCTACTGTTGAATACCAGGTATAAAATTTTGATTCAGTATAAAATTCTAATCCACTTGCTAGCATTGTATCTTTGCTTGAGGTTTCTACAAGGAAACAATCATCAAAACTTTCAACAATCGGATTACTGATACTTCCTTTAACAATATCAAGTTTACCAAAAGCCTTAACAGTAACATTATATACAGTATTAACTGATGCGCCTGCTCCTGAAGTGATACAACTAAAATTCTTAACATTTTCAGGGTTATTATAATCTAATGGAAATCTCAACAATGGCTTTAGAACTGAATGAACCAAGGTTGTCGGAGTTGGTGAAGTCATTGCCCGAGAGCCTAAATCATAAAAACCAGTTGAATCAAGCATTAAAAAATTATATGTTATATTTCCGTCTGCAATACCATTATAATATATATTGGATTTGGGAAAAGTTGTAGCACCAGGAACATATTTATTAACTGGTTTATATGTTTTATAAGCAGTTTTAGAGCCTGGTAATGGATTATAAATAAATGTAGTTAAAGTCCATTCATTATATCCTGTACTATAAGGTACACTTAACATATCTTCATCTTCCATAGCTAATAAAGCTTTGTAAAGAGCCCTGTCAAGTGATAATGTGTCAGCAACCTGGTAATTATCTTTAGTAATTTCTACTACAGTAGGAACCTTATAAGTTTTAATTTCAACACTATCAGGTGGATAAGGAAAAGTAGATCTGGTTAGAGGTGCAGGAGGATTTTGAGATTGTAAATTTAGAGCTAAAATCAACCCTATTAAAACACTGAATAATAACTTGTTATAATCTTTCATAAGTATAAAATTTAATAATTAATAAAAAAGCAAATATATATTTTTTATAAATAACTTTATTAAAAAAAAAGGTACAAAAATAATACATCCTTATAACAAACAAGGTACAAAGATATATTAATTGTTTAGAAATTATCAATTTCTTTATTCTTATATATCTATAATAAATGTAATTAAATAATTAAAAATTTTGTATGAAAGCAGTCAGGCTGGTCTCCATACCCAACTTTAATTTCTTTTTCAATCTTTTTCTTGCTACATTAACTCCATTTAGGGAAATATTTAACATACGTGCAATCTCTTTGTTAGTTAAATTAATTTTTATATATGCACAATGTTTTAAATCATTATTGGAAATTTCAGGAAAATCCCTTTTCAATCTAACAAAAAAGTCTGTATGAATTTCCTCAAAATGTAATTTGAATTTATTCCAGTCCTCATTAAGTTTTATTGCATTATTAATCAAATGATCAATTTCTTTTAGTTTTGGGCTAAGTTCAGGATTATTAAGCTCAGGAATAATTTTTATTAATTTCTCTTTTATATTAATCAGCAAATCACTCTTGTATGATAAATTTAGGGAGGCTGCTGTTAATTCCCTGTCTTTTTTGGAAATTTGGTTCTGTAATTGTTCATTTCTGATTTTATTTAATTCTGCTTCAAGTATTAACTTATTATTCACTTCTTCATTAAGTTTTTTTCTAAAACTAAGCTGTCTGAGTAATAAAAAACTAAGAAATAGTAGCATTAATAAAATAAAAATTGAAACATAAATAACAATTTTTTGTTTTGTTAGTTTAAACTCAGTACTTAACTTCTCTCTGTTAAGTTTTTCAATCTGCCTATATGAGTCATATTTTGATTGATTTATTGATATCTGCTTTTCTCTTTCACTATTAACAAGGGAGTCATTAAGTTCATTATATAATTTTAAAAATTTATAAGCTCTGATAAAATCACCTAAAGAATCATATAATTTATATCTGGCTTTATAATTTTCATTTAAAATATATTTGTAATTATTTAACAATGATATATTAAGACTCTTATTTAAATAAAAATTGGCTTTATCTAAATTATTATTGTGAAGATAGGTTTTTGCAATTTCAAGCATTATTATAGCTGCTGATTCATTATATTTTAATTCCAGCATTAATGAAATTGATTTATTATAGTAATCAAAAGCCTGATTATTTTGTTTTAATATTGAATATATTCTTGCTTTGTAATAATAGATTTTGGCAATTTGTATCTGACTATTGGAATTTAGAGCTATTTTTAAGGCTTCGTCACAATATTGCATAGCCTGATTATAATCCTTTTTCCTAATATATAAATCAGCAATATTACTAAGTCCCATAGCTATTTCATTATCCTGTTTTAATTTAATAAAGTGATTATTAGCTTTCTTATAATAACTAAGTGCAGAATCTATATTATTCCATTGTGTAAATATAGCTCCTATATTATTATAACTTTTAGCAATACTCAGATCATCCTTAATTTCTTCTGCTATTTGTAATGACTTTTGGTAATATTCAATTGCAAGGTAAAAATTAAAAAGAAAAAAGTTAAGATTGCCTAATTTTCTATATATTCTAATTTGATTTTTTAAATCTTTTTTATTTACATATATATCCAGTAATTTATGATAATATTCAAGAGCTTTATCATATTTTTCCATATTTTCATATGTCTTACCTATGGCATCTATTAATTGCTCTTTTTGTTTGACTTTATGTTGTTTTTCTGCATTTATAAGCAGTCTGTTATATAGTTTTAACGCCTGAAAATACTCTTTCTTATTAATGATTTCATCACCTAATTTCATAGTATCCTCAAACTGCTTATTTGTTTGCGAATAGATTAAACTACAAATATATATAAGAATAATAACTAATAAAACTCTTTTCATCAGGTGAAATTTTATGTTTTTGAATATTGTTTTATCCTTTTTGTTTCACATTTTTTAATTGCGAAACATTTGCAAATTTATAAAATATTTTATAATACAAAATTAAAGGTAAATTTTAATGCTATATTATCTAAATTACTTTTATATCTGTAACAGCCATATCTGTAAAAAAAACCTAGTCCTAATGAATACAGATTTTGATTTATAAGATTATTAATCAAAACACCTGATTCATAATATCCTTTTGCTGGCGAACTAAATGCATAATTATAATGTGTTTCACTTTTTTTCATTGTACCTATAGATATATTGTTAAGTATCTCAAATTCGGGTTTAAATTTTTTGGTTTTAAAAAGTAATTTGCCAAAATTATGATTCAAAAAAATATTAACGTATTTATCAGCAAAGAACTCGCCAAATCTCATAGTAGAAAAACTATTAGGTGCATATAGAGTAAATTTATAATAACCGCCTCTCTGATGATATAATTCAGGAAGGGGAACAGAACTGTCTATATACCCTCCCATCAAAATTACTGATGTCGTTCCTGTGTTTCTTATTATAAAACTTTTACTTAATTTTACATCATATCTGTTATATGAAAAATAGCCATTTAAAACATTGTCAAAACCTTTAATATATTGCAACCACAATATAGGATAATTTGTTCCCAAACTTTTTTTATATAAAGGTGTTATAATATACTTTTCATTAAAGGAATATTTTAGTCCTGCTGTTAATTCTGTTAAATAATAATTTTTAAGTTTGACAACCACATTTTCCTCACCATAGCCAAAATTATAATTATTCGTTATTTCTTTATAACTATCAGAAAATCCGAGAAATAACTTCATATCCTTAAAGGGTCTTAATGATAAATCTATTTGTCGTTTTATAATTCTATCCTTTTGACTTATCAAAAAATTCCAATACGATTCTTTATCTAATACAAAACTATTATCATCAAAAAAACTGCTCGCACCGGTCTCTTCAAAATCATTAATATATGACAAATTAATAGTCATATCGGATTTACCCCAATTTTTATATTTCAGATTAGCTCCATAAACTCCGATTTCTCTTTTAATACTATATGAATAATAGCCACCAGTTGAAAAATTTTTACTTATTTTACTATTAGTCTCAAAGCCCAATCCCAACATTAAACCCTCATATCTGCTATACTTGACAAAACGAGATAGTTCCAAATCCAAAAATTTGAATGGAATTTTGCCCGAAAATAATGAAAGCATTGATTTTGCCAACCTGTCAAAATGTTCTTTTTTCCCTATACTATCAATTATTAAATAAGTCTCTTTTTCCTTATCTGTTATACTATCTGTCCTGTTACTTTGCCAGAAATTTTCATCTTTATCAGTTGCGGAAGGCAAAACCTCAAATGAATTACTTACTCTTTTTATTTCTTTTTCGGCTTGATTTATTTTTATTTCTCTCAGATAAGTTTTACCTTGTGCTAAAATCCTAACTTTACCTGATACAGAAGCTATCTTAAAATATATATCCGTATTTAATTGAACTGGGAACCAATATTTATCATCAATTAATTCATATTGTTGTTGTATTTTGAAATTCATCAAATTGCTTTCCTTATCGGGTTGCGCTATTACATTTTGAATAGCATATTTATTTGTATTTATATAGAGAACACCATTCAATCCATCAATATTTTTGCCTTTTTTTGGGAAAAAACTTATTATATAAACTGTATCCGTATTATTATATATAGTATCCTGTAATATATAGGCATACTTGTTCAAACTGCCTCTACTTATAGGATTAAGATATAATTTCTCCCCTATCTTTATATAATCATTATAAAAAGAAAAAGACTGATATTGTGAAGCAAGTAATACAAATAAAGGCTCTTTAAACCCCGACATCTTAGTAGCAATGACCTTTTCATTATGCTTGTCAGGTTTAAGGAACTGATGCTGAGCCACACTCTCTGATATAAAGAGATACATCTTATCTAAAATGCTATCTACTTTAGCTTGCTCCTTCATATTTTTTTGTTTTAGCAAACTATCTCTCAATACACTAAAAATCATCTTACTATATGAAGTATATAAAAAATTTTCTAATTGCTCAGGATTATTTAAAGTTTTGTTTTCTATTGCTCCATTAATTATCCTTAGTGCAGGATTTACTCCAGGTAATATTTCAACTTCCGGCAATTCAATATTACTGCTCTCAAGCTCTATAGTTATATTATTTTCATTTTTATTTATTTTATATATTAATGGTTTATAACCTAAATAATTAACTCTGATTTGCTCTATGGATTTATCAGTCTTAATGAAGAACTTACCATCAATATCAGATGTTACAGCTAAATTATAGTAATATATAATACTGACAAAAGCTAAAGGTTCTTTAGTCTGAGCATCAATAATTTTCCCATTTATCAAAGTTTTCTGAGAAAATACAAATTGATAAA
Organism: Bacteroidales bacterium; assembly: GCA_017998135.1. Classification (GTDB taxonomy): domain Bacteria; phylum Bacteroidota; class Bacteroidia; order Bacteroidales; family JAGODS01; genus JAGODS01. The sequence continues at coordinate 516 of JAGODS010000022.1, read as the reverse complement.
TTAAAAAAAACAATAAGGTAATAAAAAATCGCTTATTATAATGATTCATTTTATTATTTTAACGCCACAAAAATATACCTTTTTATGTTTTCCATAAAAAAACCCCGCAGATTTGACATTTCCGCGAGGTTTTATTTTAATTAAAATTAAAAATTAGAATTTATATGAACCATTAGCATCACCAACACATACTCCTCTTATATCAAATATCACATCATTATTTTTTATAATAATGTCCATATCTTCAAATAGCCAGATTCCTGCTTTAAAGGATTTTAATGTTCCTAAATAAAATCTGTTTATCTGCAAAGCGTCCAAAGGATTAATTACTCCTGAAGCATCTACATCGGCTGCTTTTTGCAAAAATTGATCTTTAAAAATATATTTGCTTACAATACTGTCCTAAATAATTTTTTTCAGGATTAACAATGCCAGTATTATTGATAAAAGCATTATATTTTAAAGTTTTTAAAAAAGAACCCCCTGTATAATATTTTGCGGTGGCGGGTCGTAATA
>JAGODS010000021.1 GCA_017998135.1 Bacteroidales bacterium | reverse complement strand
CAATAATACTGGCATTGTTAATCCTGAAAAAAATTATTTAGGACAGTATTAGTTTAGGATCTATAAAATAATACTCATCTGTCTTTTCAAGTCGTCTTTTACTTCCCTTCTCATTATCAACAATAAAGTACCAGCCGGTTGCTAATGTGGAATCTTTTAAGTTTTGTTCAAATACTGACTTTAAATCATTTTGAATGATTTTGTCTTTTTTTTGTCCGCTACAATTTACCACACCTGCCAGTATGCAGAATGCAATCATAATAACTAATAAATTTCTCATTACTTTTATTATTTTATGTTTATTATTAATTTATTTTCTCAATTTTCGCATTTATACCGATTGTTCACTAACTTTTTATTTTTCAATAAACCTTATGATAAATATAATTAAACAAGAATTTTAACATAATAATTTATTTCAATAAGGTAGTTTTTTCTGGAATATCATTTATATTATTGATTAAAATGTTTATGCGGCAATTATAAATCTATTTAAAGGTGCTTATGAAATCGCTTCGCTTAGTTTACATTTTTTAAATGTGAAACATTATAACTTATAAAAAAAGCCTTGAACTATCAAGGCTTTTAAAGATTTAATTGTAGCCCGTAGGGGATTCGAACCCCTGATTTCCAGGATGAAAACCTGGCGTCCTAACCAGCTAGACGAACGGGCCAATTATTTTTTCGGGGTGCAAAAGTATATTATTTTTTAATATTAAGTATGTATTTAAAAAAAATATTAAAAAACCCCAGCAAAAAAGAAGAGGTTTCGAGCGGATTCGAACCGCTGTAGGAGGTTTTGCAGACCTCTGCCTAGCCACTCGGCCACGAAACCATCAAGGTGCAAAATTAAAAATAATTTTATAACCTGGCATTATATTTTTATTAAGTATATTTATCAATTGTTAAGATTTATCAGTAAACAACGAGTAAACTAACTCAAAGTCAGTATCAGTAAACAGTTAAGAAAAGAATTAAAAATCATAAAAATCAGACATTAATTATTTCTTATTATTTTTTAGAAATGTAAGTTACTTTACCCACTTTTCCTCCTAAAGGGGGATTTATTTTAGAAATACTTAATTCAATGTTTTGAACAGATGGAAATTTAGATTTAATAGAATGAATAATTCTATAAGCTATATTTTCTAATAATTTGGATTTAGTATTCATTTCATTTTTAATAAGCTTATATACTTCCTGATAATTAATGGTTTTAGATAAATCATCAGATATCTCAGATTCATAAGTATCTGTTTCAATAATAACATCAATAAGAAATTTATTACCGGTTATTTGTTCTTCCCTAAAACAGCCGTGATAGGCAAAAAATTCCATTTCTTCGATTTTAATAATTCCCATATAAAAATTTTAAGCAAAATTAAACAATTTGTAACCACTCAGCAGCAAAATTTTTATATTTATGAATAGTTAATTGTTTTATTCGCATTTTTTATACATTAGAATTTGCCTTTACTACCATCAGGTTATCCCTTCGGGATTTTATGAAAATTGAAAACACATAAAACATTAAATCAAAAGTAAAATTGTATAGCTGGATTTACGCAGAAAGGTTAATAATTATGTATTTATATCATAAATACAAAGGGAATATTCAAAAACGTTGAGAGATTCAGAGCTTAACGACAAGCAACACAAAAAATGATTTGTCCAAAAAAAATTTAAAAAGATGCGATATAAAAAAAACAATTAAATTTGCAGCCGAATTAAAAAACACAAATGATGTTTAAAAAATCATATCTTATTATTTTACTTTTGGTTGTAGCAGTATTATTTTCCTGCCGTTCCCGCAGGTCAAAATATGAAAAATGCCCCGCTTATTCAAAGTATGAAACTACTAAAACAATAAAGCAAAAAATATAAAAAATCAGCAATAGAGTAAATCAAAAACTCATACTAATACCGGCAGATGGCATAAAAGGAAGTTGATATATTTTTTTACTTGTAATCCTGTCATAATAAAAAATATTTTCTCTGTCATAAACATTAGTAATACCAGCATTTGCTTCAAGAGCAGTGTTTCTACCAAGAATAAATTTCTTTTTAATATTGCAATCCAGCCTGTGATAGGAATTAAGTCTCCCAGTATTATAGTCAGCATAAATTAAGTCTAAATTACCATTCAGAGAAGTATAATCTGTATTAATACCCTTATTGAAATTTAGATTTTCATAAATGCCCTGGGTTTGAGTAAAAGGGAATCCTGAGCCGAAATTCCATCTTAAACTTGCTTCCCAAAGTTGATTTTTTCCGAAGGCATAAGAAGCTACAATATTAATATTATGTCTTCTGTCATAATGCGGAGAATAAGAAGCAAATTCATCTTCTCTTTTAACTTTAGACAAGGAATAAACAGCCCAGATAAAAAGTTTTGTATTATCATATTTAAAAGAGAAATCAACACCTTTGGCATCTCCTTTTTCAATGATAAAATCTTTTTTAAGATAATCAGGTTTATTATAATAGGCAGTATTATCTTCGTCATATATTTTATTCCTGTTTAAATTAGTCAATTGAGAAAAATATTTGTAGTAAAACTCTAAATTAAAGGTACAAAATCTGAATAAGTCATATTCAGTGCCAAAAATAATATGATCGGCTTTCTGTAATTTATGCTTAATAGTCTTCTCTTGAAATTCATCGGGCAAGTTGTCAGGTCCTGATAAAAATCCATAAAAGAGATTAACAACATCCTTATCATAAGTAGCGCTGATTAGGTTTTGTGAATAAAGACCAGTAGCAAGTTTTAATCTTAATTTATCAAATATATTATACTTAATGGCTAACCTTGGTTCAGGAGAAAAATTGTAAAGGGAAGCATAGTATTGTATTCTAAAACTGGGTTCAATAATAAATTTAGAGAACAGCCACTTATATTTAACAAACAAACCTACTTCGGTAGTATTCTCTTCCTGAGATAATTCACGATTAGCAGAGTTGTGAAACCTGAAATCAGTTTTAAAACCGAGCATTTCAACACCATACTTTATAGAGTTTTTACCCATAAAATAAGAGAAATTAAGCCCCAGGTTAAAACCACCAATTTCACTGGTACGTTCACTATTATTCTCTTCATTTAAAGCTATTTTATAATCAGAAAAAGCGAAAATACCTTCCATAATAGAAGTTGTTTTTCCAGGAATAACCATAAAATTAGCACCCATACCAGTAGATTGCCAGTTGAAATCGGCAACTGATTTATAATTATTCACTTTATCTTTATAATTAAAGCCAAAAATATTGAATTTACTACCATTAAGACTTTCAAAAGAAAGTTTGCCATATAAATCAGTAAAATTATAAGGGATACCATTGGGGTCAACAAATTTATATAAAGATTTAGAAGTTTGTTCAAGATAAGAATTTTTCGCAGAAATAATAAAAGAACTACTGCTTTGAGAACTATCAGTATGCTTTTTAAGAGGACCTTCCATTAAAACTTTAGACCCGAAAGTAGTAGCCTCAAGTTTACCTGCTAAACGTTTTTGGTTTCCACTTCTTGTAGAGATGTCAATAACGGAAGAAATCCTATCGCCGTATTCAGCGCCGAAACCTCCTGTAAAAACATCAGCACTTCTTAATATGTCAGTATCAAAAACAGAGAAAAGCCCAATAGAATGAAAAGGATTATAAACAATCATACCATCAAGTAAAACCTTATTCTGTATAGGAGACCCTCCCCTGACATAAAGCTGACCACCCTGGTCGCCGGTAGAAATAACACCGGGTAAAACCTGAAGGTATTGAGCTATATCAGGCTGGCTGCCGATAGTAGGTAGTTGTCTGATTTGTCTTGGTGTTATTTTAATTACAGAAGTTTTTGTTTCGGTTCTATCCTCTTCGTGTTCAGCAGTAATATCAACAATATTCAATGCAATAGTTGCTTCTTCAATATATAATTTTTTTGTAAGAACATCGCCAGGTTTAAGAGTAACCGGCATTTTAAGTGTATCTATATTTATATTTGAAACAATTAAAGTATATGAACCTGCAGGTATCTTAGAAATAATAAAATAACCTTTATCATTAGTTAAAGCTATATACTGTGTATTTTTAAGATACACATTAATATACATAACAGGCTCCAGGTCTTTCTTATTATAAACAAAACCCCTGATAGTTGCGTTTTGCGATAAAACAACAAAGGGAAAAATAATTAGGATTGCAGAAAATATTTTTAATAATTTGCTCATATAAAGCTAATTTGAAAATATGTTAATTAAATTTAAATAAAAACCTGCTACCAGGCTATATTTTTGATAAAACAGCAAAAGTAAAAATATATTTTAATATAGCTACTTATAAAAAGTTTATATTTTTGCTAATTGATTTAACCTTGATATAAATTTTTTTTAAATGTTTATGCGCAATCATAAATCTATTTAAAGGTGCTTATGAGATCGCTTCGCTTAGTTCACATTTGAAAAATGTTAAACATTATTACTAATAATGAAGATATTATATATAGTAGCACATAGATTGGGACGCTCACCGGGTCAAAGGTTCAGATTTGAGCAATATCTAAAATACCTTGAAGAGAGTGGCTTTAATTATGAGATTTCCAATTTTCTTAATGAAAAAGATGATAAAATCTTTTATTCTAAAGGAAAGTATTTTAAAAAATTCATAATCCTGCTAAAAAGCATAAGGCAAAGGCTAAAAGATATAAAAAGAGCAAATGAATTTGATATTATTTTTATTTACAGGGATGCAATAATGATAGGCAGCACTTATTTTGAAAAACAATTTAGTAAGAGCAAAGCCAGAGTAATCTTTGATTTTGACGATGCCATCTGGTATCCTGAAACATCACAAGGCAATAGTAATTTAAGTTTTCTAAAAAAACCATCTAAAACAGGACGAATAATAGAATTATCAGATTTAGTTTTTGCGGGTAATTCATACCTTGCAGATTATGCATTGCAATACAATAAAAATGTGAGAATAGTTCCAACAACTATAGATATAAATTATTATATAAAAAAAGAAAGAAAAAAATCTGACAATAAAATATGTATAGGCTGGACAGGAACTTCAACAACATTAAAACATTATGAATTAATAATACCGGTTTTAAAAAGAATTAAAGACAAGTATGGAGATAAAATATATTTTAAATTAATATCCGACCAACCTCTATTGACCAAAGAACTTGAGATAGAAAATACAAAATGGGATAAAGAGACGGAAATTGAAGATTTATCCTATATTGATATAGGCATAATGCCCTTACCAGATGACAAATGGTCAAAAGGAAAATGTGGTTTTAAAGGCTTACAATATATGGCACTGGAAATACCCGCCCTGATGTCTGCTGTAGGAGTAAATAATGAAATAATACAAGATGGAATAAACGGTTTTCTTGCAAAAAATGATGAAGAATGGTATAATAAATTATGTCTTCTTCTTAACTCTCCTGAATTAAGAAAAAATATTGGATTAAAAGGGAGACAAACAATTGTTGAAAAATATTCCTGCCAGGCACTTAAAGAAAAATATATTGAATATTTTAAAGAACTGATTTGATAGATATTTAGTTATTATGACTCTAATCTACAAAAAGTAGATTTCTTAATATTCAACAATTTTTTTTTAAAAATATTTATACGCAATCATAAATCTATTTTTCACTTCATAAATAGTTTAAAAAGTGTTCAAGAGGTCGCTTCGCTTAGTTCAAAGGTGCTTATGAGATCGCTTCGCTTAGTTCACATTTTTTAAATATGAAACATTATTACTTAAGAATTAACTCTTTTATCATATTCATTGCCCATAGAAGAAATACCAGGTTTGAGTTTAGAAATAATATATTGTTTAATAGCGTGAAAAACGAGCAAGTGCATATCCTCAGCTATTTCCATATCATCAACAGGAATATGAACAGACAGGTCGGCAAGTTTTTTAATTAATCCACCTTTAAACCCAGAAAAAGCAATAGTTTTAACATTCAGAGATTTAGCATATTCAAGAGCTTTAACAACATTAGCGGAATTACCGCTGCCGGATATACCAATAACAATATCATTCTCTTTTAATCCCCCTCTAATCTGTTCAACAAATATATCATCATAAGATAAATCATTTGCAATAGCGAGAATTGCGGCAAGATTATCATTAAGTGAGATGAATCTGAATCTTTTTTCAAGACCAAAAGAAACGCCTTTAATATAATCACCAGCCACATGCATAGCAGTAGCCCCACTACCACCATTACCCATTATATAAATACAAGCGTCCTTTTTATAACAATCAATCATTAACTCTGAAACTGCTATTAAAGAAGAAGTATCAATCATTTGCAACACCGCGGCTGCTTTCTGAAAATATTTATTAAACATAATTTAAAAATTGTTGATTTTAAAGATAACGGGTTTTAGCTAATTTTATATTTTTATAGTGGTCTCACAATTAAAAAAGGGAGAAATAATATATAAAAATCAATCACAGGTATTTTCGTCACCGTAATAAATTAATTTAGACCCATCGGTTTCAAACTGAAATTTATAATTATTGAGCGATTTAAGAGCATTAACAATTTTCTTATGCAAAGCTTTATTAGCATAAAACAACATAAAACCACCTCCCCCTGCACCAAGCAATTTACCTCCAGTAGCACCGGCAGATAAAGCAGTTTTATAAATATCATTAATTTCAGGATTGCTTATTTTGGAAGCAAGTTTTTGCTTGAGTATCCAGTTTTCGTGCAAAATTTTTCCAAAATCATCTAATCTTTCATTATATAAACAGTCTTTAAGGTCAAAGACCAATTTAACCATAGCTTTCTGAATATTAAACATTTCCTGCTGTTCAATATTTTTCTTTTGTTCTGATAAAATGTCAGAAGCTTTTCGTTGTTTACCGACATAAAACAAAATAAGATTGTCCTGCAGGCTTTGAATCAGCTCCCTTTTAATATAGAGAGGTTCAACAATAACTGTGTCATTGGTAAGGAAATGAATTATGTTAAGACCGCCAAAAGCAGCAGCATACTGGTCTTGTTTGCCAATAGGTTCTTTGAGCACATCTATCTCAAAACGACAAGCCTCTTTGGCTAAAGTTTCTTTAGAGACATAATTTCTTTTAACAACATATAAATTATGGAGTAATCCAACAGTAAAGGCAGAAGAAGACCCCATACCTGTTCCTGAATGAATATCAGCAATAGAACTAATTTCAATGCCGCCATTAATTTTAAAATGCTTAAGCACGTTTTTGAGAATAGGATGATCAATATCATCAATTTCAGAAACAGTCTCGGTTTTAGAATATTTAACCCTTAGTTTATCTTTATCAAAAAATTTATGGGAAGAGATATACATATATTTATTGATAGATGTACTAAGCACAGCGCCGCTCTCTTTGCTATAAAAACTTTTAAGATCAGAGCCACCACCAACAAAACTGATTCTGAAAGGTGTCCTTGTAATTATCATATAGAGTCGGATTGAATAATAATATCTGCAAAAATACTATTTTTTTCAATAATATTATATTCGTCCTTTTTTCTATACTCAATCAGGGAATAAATATCATCATCATTATAAGCTTTCCACCTATAAAAATCAAAAATTCTCTCAAATAAAGCATTCTTTTCCACCTGCATAAAAATATTGAAATCGCTTCGTTTTCTGATGTTTTCATTACTAAGCGCCACAATACCTTCAACAATAATAATATCTTCATCATTTATTTTATAAGTAATCCCCTGCACTTTTCTTTGAGGATGATGACTATAACCGGGGACACGAATAGATTGCTTTTTATCAAATAACAATTTCAAATCATTTATAATCCTGTCTAATCTGAAACGCCCAAAAACATCATCTTTTTCAGTTCTTTCGTCTTTTTGTTTTATCCATTTATCAAGTTCAATAATCAATACTTTATAGCCTTTATTTTCAAAATTTAATTTGAGGTAATTAGAAAAATTGCTTTTGCCAGCTCTTGTATTACCTCCAATATTAATAATAAAAGGCTTTTTATAGGTAAGCAATTGCAATTTCTCCATTACTAAATTAAAATAGGATTTATAAGGGTCATTAATAATAAAATTGACAGCTTGTAATAAATCCTTAAAAAAGAAATCAGGCAAGATGTCAGCTTTTTTCAAACCATAACCGGTCATAACACCTATTGTAATTAAACCTGCATTTTTACCAAAGATAATATCTCTTTCGGAATCTCCTATCATAAATGAGCCTTCAGCAGTAATTTCAAGATCCTTTTTAGCCTGATTATACATACCTATATTAGGTTTACGGCATTTACAAATAATCTTATATTTAGAATTTTCTTCAGGATAACCACTGTTAGGGTGATGAGGACAATAGTAAATTGCATCAAGCTTAGCACCTTCATTACCCAGAAGAGTTTCCATCTTGTTATGTATCTGTTGGAGTTGCTCAATATTACATAAATTGCGTGCAATAACCGACTGGTTAGTAACAACAACAGAGAGGTATCCGGAATGATTGATTTTACGAATAGCAGCAGCAGTAAATGGAAATAATTCCATATCTTTGGTTTTATGGATAAAATGAATATCTTTATTAATAACGCCATCCCTGTCCAAAAATATAGCTTTACGTTTATGTTTGTAATTAGATATGGAAAAGACGTCATTTTTAATATCATTTTCAACTTCAATAAGACGTTCAGGAGTTCCCATATCTTTAAGATATTCGGCTGTATTATATCCATACATATTTATTTTACTAAATAAAGCGGGAAAAATATCTTTACCGAAATCAGCTTTAATACCTTTATCAATAAATTCAAGCACAAGCGGACTCATTACATAAAGCCCTGCACTAACAAGATTACGATAATACCTGTCATTAGAATGCGGTTTGGAATGCAAATTAATTATTCTATTATGTTCATCAATTTCGACCAAATCGCTGTCGTAAGGATGATTATTTGGATGAACAACTAAAGTGCAATCGCTATTTTTGTGATTATGAAACTTAACTAACCTACGCAAATCCATATTAATCATAACATCACCATATAAAACGAGAAAATCCTCTTTTAAAACAGATTCAATTTCTTTAATACCCCCGACAGTACCTAAAGGTTCAATTTCTTGAAAATAATTAATATTTACACCAAAAGCATCACCATTACCAAGAAAATTAATAATTGCGTCTTTAAGATGATTAACAATGATATAAATATCTTTAAAATTATAATATCTGAGGAGCTCGACCTGATATTGAATAACAGGTTTGGAAGCAATCTTTATCATAGATTTAGGAATATTCGCGGATAAATTATTTAATCTTGTTCCCTTTCCTCCCGCTAATATTATTACTTTCATAAATTCTGAATATTGAATGTTAATCTAATTAATTCATAAACTTTGCGAAACATAACGAAATACTTTGCTTATCCTGCCGGTTTAAATTTCTTAACAGCAAAGAAACAAATAGTTCCCGCAGATAACGCAAATAACCGCAAAGTAACACAAAGTTCAACGCAAAGTAACGCAAAGATAAATAACGAGTTATAGTAATTCATAAATTATTATTGTTTTGGTTGAAAAACCTTATTAATCTTAGTATAATAATTTGAATCCCAGTTTCAACCTTATTACCTTATTTTAATCATCTAATAAGGTTGTTTCTTTGTGGAATACCTTTTATACTAAGGTTTATATTGATATTTATTATTATTTATGCATAATTTAGGTTAAATGTTTAATAACGTAAAAAAAATGTACTTAGTACCTTGGTACTTAATAAGCTGTTGAGTAGAAAAAATTAATGTAAAAATTTTCTTATTTTATGAATTAGTTCTTCTTTATCAATGGGTTTAGAGATATAATCATTACAACCGCTTTCGTAACATCTCTGAAGGTCTTCAGTCATAGCATTAGCCGTCTGGGCAATAACAGGCAAATTTTTATTAATAAGTTTTATCTGCATAGTAGCGTCATAACCATTCATTTTAGGGAGCTGAAGGTCCATAAGAATAAGGTCTAACCTGATTGCATTTTCTACAAGCTTAACAGCAGCTTTTCCATCAGAACAGGAAAAAATTTTAATTTTAGTGAATTTTAAAACTTCCTCTAAATATTTTAAACTCAATTTATCATCTTCAACGATAAGAATAGCTTTATCAGACCAATCAATTTCAGAAATATCATTTTTAACTTCTGAAACAATTTTTTCTGTAGCAATAATATTTCCGGAAGGATTATAAGGTAATTCAAAATAAAAAGTAGAGCCTGTATCTTCAACAGATTCCAGCCATATAGTACCTCCCAACAACTCGACAAGACCTTTAGAAATAGTAAGTCCCAAACCAGTACCGCCAAATTGTCTGTTCATAGAATAATCAGCCTGTCTGAATCTTTCAAAAACGACTTTCTGCTCTTCTTCTGAAATACCAATACCTGTATCAGTAACATAAAACAAAACAGTATTATCAGAAGTAAGGTTATATCCAAATTCCACATAACCTTTTTCAGTAAACTTAACGGCATTACCGATAAGATTAATAAGTATCTGTTGCAATCTAAGGGGGTCTGAAATAACAATATCCTGCCCATTCTCTAAAGAGGTATGACTTCTTATTTCAAGACCTGTTTTTCCTTTCCTGATATTTTCTCCTTCAAACATAGTTTTAAGGTTAGAAAACAATTTATTAATAGAGCACTCTTCTTTATGAATTTTTAACTGTCCAGCTTCAATTTTAGAAATATCAATAATATCATTAATTAGATTTAATAATTGCTTGCCGCTTGTATTAATAATATTAGCATAATCTCTTTTATTTTCATCACTAATTTTATCTGAATTTAAAAGACTTGCAAAACCAAGAATAGCATTCATAGGAGTACGAATTTCGTGGGACATATTAGCAAGAAACGCAGATTTAAGTTTATCAGCTTCTTCAGCTTTCTTTTTTGAAATAACAAGCTGGTCCTGAATAAGCATACGTTCCTCAATCTCGTCTTTTAACTGATTAATAGTACTAATATCGTAACCTGTAGCAATACTACCCATAATATCATTAAATTTATCTTTTAGTAAAGTAAAAGAAAAATTAACGGGTATTTTTTCATTATTTTTTTTAAAAATATTCAGGTCGTTATTAACAAAATTGAAATTTTTAATCAAATTAAGATTATTAATAATAATATCCTTTTCTTCAAAAACATTGCTAAAGTGTTTTCCGATAAGTTCATCCGGGCTATAAGATAAAGTTTTATACACATAATTATTAGCATTAATAATATAACCATCTTTATCAATAAAAAAGATAAAATCACGAATACTGGAAATTATTTCATTTGCAGCTATATCAGGAGTTAATCTCATCATATTATATTTCTTCATTGAATAAGCAACTGATAAAACAATAAACAAGGCAATAATATGTGCAATTTCAGGAATATACCTGATACCAAAATAGGGTAGAACAATATTAGTAGCAATAGTAATTAGATAAATGATACCGATAACAATTATAAGAAGTTTAGCCTGTTGCTTTTCTTTATTATACAAAGTTGTCTTATACCATTTGACTATCATAAAATATGAAGTTAAGGAATAAAAGATAAAATAAAATATATATAACCAGAAATAAATAGAATCAGAAGCAGGAACGACAAACCAAAGATTATCTATCAATAAAAAATCGCTTGCAAAAAGTAAATTGTAAAAAGCACGGTAAACAAAAAATACAGCTGGTAAATAAATAATAAAATAAAACAAGTATTCATTAATTTTCTTTTTTCTTTTTGTAAGCTCAAAAAATAAATGAAAAACAGTAACAGGCATAAAACACCAACCTAAAGAAGAAATTTTATACCAAAAAATGATGTTTTCTTTGATTAAAGCAGAAAAATAAAAAGAATAAGAAATAGAATATATAGTCATTAAAACACATAAAAATAAAAAAATCTTATACGTTTTATATTTTGGTTTTAAAGAATATATATATAATCCTATTATAAGGAATGCAGATGCAACAAGCGAAGAAAATAAAGATAATATGTGCATTTTTTCAAAAAAAATTGTTTGTAAAAATATAAAAAATTTTATTCTCCTGTTTATTATTAAATTAATTTTGCTAAAAATTCAATCTATATTGATTATAAATGTTTCACATTTTTCAAATGTGAAACATTATTTTTGATTTATAATTTAGAACTAAAAAAATATATAAAACCTTATCTTAAGGGGACTTCTAAAAACTAATAAAAATTTAACCTCACCCTTACCCTCTCCTAAAATTAGGAGAGGGAAAACAGAGTTTATAGAGATGCTATTAAAAAAATAAATAAATTTTACACAAAGCAAATGTTATTACAAAAAACATCAAATTTATTTTCAAATTGGTTATCAGATAAGAATATTATTTTTAATAAAGTAACAGCCGAAAAAGTACTTTATTTAACCTTTGATGACGGACCATCCCCCGAAATAACTCCATTTATAATAGAAAACTTAAAGATATTTAAAGCAGAAGCGACATTTTTCTGCGTTGGTGATAACATAAAAAAATATCCCGAATCGTTTAATAAATTGATAGAAGCAGGTCATAAAATAGGGAACCATACATATAATCATCTAAATGGCTGGAAAACCGAACAAAACAAATATATTTACAATATAGAACTTTTTAATAAAGAATATCAAACAAATATTTTTCGCCCCCCTTATGGAAAAATAACCTTAAAACAATTAAATATTGTAAGAACAAATTATAAAATTATTTTCTGGTCAATATTAAGTTACGATTTTGATAAAACAGTAAGTAGAGAAAAATGCCTGTCTAAAGTAATAACACAATCAAAAAAAGGGTCAATAATAGTATTCCATGACAATCAAAAGGCAGAATCTAATCTATATTATTCACTACCAAGGACATTAGAATTTTTCTCAGAAAAAGGATTTACGTTTAAAAAATTAGATTTTTAATTAGTATCAGTCTATATTGGTATTTAATGTTTATGAGCAATCATAAATCTATTTAAAGGTGCTTATGAATTATAACCTCATTAATTCATTAATTTTTTCAAAAAATACATCTCCCGCAGATTTTCGCTGATATTAATTTTTTCTGCGTTTATCTGCGTTATCTGCGGGAAACTCTAATGAGTAACTTTTTTGTATAAATTAAAAAGGATGAATGTTTCACATTAAAAAATGTGAAACATTAAAAACATTTAATAAGTACCCATCCTTAATGATGAATTTGCTTAAAAATCCTTTATTATATCTCAGTACAACTCTGGGTTTTCTCTATTTAACTCTGGATAATTATTATAAAATCCCTGACTTAATGAATGCACATTAATTATTAAGTTCCCCCTCAATTAAATCCTATTTCATTAAAGTTTTATTATCATTAAGTTCCTTCAGTTTGGAATATTTAAGAAAAGTGGAAACAGCGGAGAGAAAACAGACAACTAAACCGTAAAAACCATCAAGAAAACCTAATTTGATAAAATAACTTTTAATAAAAATAGCTTTAGCTTTAAAAATAACTTTAAAAAACCCTGCTGATTTTCCTTGTTTAAACAATTCATTAGCAGCAATCTGCGAAAACATATCCATCTGCTTGATATGGTCAGAAATAGAATCATACGAATAATGTAATAAATCGCCTTTAAGATGTTTGATATTGTTTTTGCCGTAAAGCACGAGTTTGTCGTGAGGATTGACACCTGTCCAGACAGCCGAATTTCTATTAACAATTCTAAGCTTACGGTCAGGATACCAACCACAATGTTTTATCCATTTACCGCAATAATTAGTTAAACGATTCATTGTATAACCATCAGCATTAAAGTTTTCTGTAGCTTCGGCAATAGAAATTGCCAACCTTTCGGATAAAACTTCATCAGCATCTATACATAAAACATAAGGGTATTTAGCAAAACTTAAAGCGAAATTTTTCTGCTCAATATATCCTTCAAATCTATGTTTGATAAACTTTACTTTTCTTTCTTTACAGATTTTTTCAGTATTATCAGTAGAAAAAGAGTCCACTACAATAATTTCGTTAGCAATACTCCTGACTGAATCAATGCATCTTCCAATTTTTTTTTCTTCATTGAAAGTAATAATAACTACAGATAGTTTGCTCATAGTCTAATAAAGAAAATTATTATAAGGAAATCTTTCAGAATGTATTTTAGCAGCAAATTTATAAATAGTTTCTCTTAACAGGTTAAAATTTATTTTATTTTTTGCAGAAATAAAAATACAGGGCTCGTTAGATTTGGCAATCCACAAGTTTCTTAGTTCATCATAACTAATATTTTTCTCAGTTGGGGGAGATAAATCGTCTGCATCTTTTTTCTCAAACGAATATAAGTCTATTTTATTAAAAACAAGAATAATAATTTTATCATTAGCATTTATTTCGGCAAGAGTAGAATTGACAATATCAATCTGTTCTTCATAAGCGGGATGCGAAATATCAACTATATGGAGCAGAATATCAGCCTCACGCACTTCATCAAGAGTTGACTTAAACGATTCTACCAACTGGTGAGGCAATTTGCGGATAAAACCTACGGTATCAGATACCAATACAGGCAGATTATTAACAACTACCTTACGAACCGTAGTGTCAAGAGTAGCAAATAATTTATTTTCAGTAAGAATATCTGATTTTGCAAGCAGATTCATAATAGTTGATTTACCTACATTGGTGTATCCGACTAAGGCAACCCTGACGAGTTCGGTTCTGTTCTTACGCTGAACAGCCATTTGTTTATCAATATTTTTCAATTTCTCCTTAAGAGCGGCGATTTTATCCCTAACTATACGCCTGTCAGTTTCAATTTCCTGTTCACCAGGTCCTCCCCTCATACCGATACCTCCTTTTTGCTTGGAAAGATGCGTCCAAAGGTGTTTAAGTCTTGGCAGCATATATTCATATTGAGCTAATTCAACCTGTGCTTTAGAATATGAAGTTCTTGCTCTTCTTGCGAAGATATTAAGAATAATATTAGTTCTGTCAAGGACAGCACACTGAAAAAGTTTTTCAAGGTTTCTAAGCTGCGAAGACGACAGTTCATCATCAAAAATAGCAAGTGCAATTTTATTATCTTTAATATAAGCGGCGATTTCATTCGCCTTACCCTCCCCTATATAAGTTTTAGGGTTAGGCACTTCAACACGTTGAATAAATTTTTTTTCAGGCACCGCATCAGCCGATTCAACAAGAAAAGCAAGCTCGTCAAGATATTCATTAATTTTACGCTCATCTTGCCTGCTGTTAATAAGCCCGACTAAAACAGCTTTTTCTTTAACAGGCTCAGTACTAATCATCCTATTCAAACTAAAAACTAATTAATACTTCTTACCATAAAAATTATCTACTTCTACTTTAAAAACTGCAACATTATTAATTGAAGGTGCATTGTAGTGAAACTCTTTACCTGTATATTTTTTCATTATAATATTTAATATAAACACTTTATCATTAAAATCAGAAACAGTATAAATTTTGCCTTCCGCAATAACACTTCTGTATCTCATACCATAAGAACATGCGACCTGTTCATCTCTATGAAATAGTTTATATTCAGGATTAAAACAAAGACTGATATTATTATTTTTTTGAATAATATCATTCTTTCTGCCTTCAATAGCCGAATGCAGGTAAATAATTTTATTTGCGTATCCAAAATTAAAAGGCAAAATATAAGGTTTATTATTATCAGATAAAGCTATATAACATATATCGGTTTTATTAATAATTTCCTCTATCTCCTCAAATTTATGAATTTGTCTGTTGTTTAGTATCATTGATTTGTTTTATGAAAATAGTATTTAAAGATTTGAAATATAAAAAAGAGCAAGCTGATATGAATTAAGACCAAATCCGGTAATAACACCTTTACAATATGCTGAAATAATGGATTTATGCCTGAACTCTTCTCTTGAATAGATATTAGAAATATGAACTTCAATAACAGGAATATCAATAGCAGCTATACAATCAGCTATTGCAACAGAGGTATGCGAATAAGCCCCTGCATTTAATATTATAGCTTTATAATTTGACTTTGCTAAAAAAACACTCTGCATCTTATCAATAATTTCTCCTTCTGAATTGCTCTGATAATAATCTATTTCAATATCTTTGAATAACTTCTTTAACTTTATAAGATATTTGTCAAAAGAAATATCCCCGTAAATAGACTTCTCCCTTTTACCAAGAAGATTAAGATTAGGACCATTTAATATTAATACCTTCATTTAATAATGCTGAATGTTGAATTTAAAATTAAGAATTTAAAATTATCTCATTTCTCATTAGCACATTTTCAAATTGCCAAATTATTCTTTCAGGTCAAGTATAGATTTAAGGGCACCTCTAATAACTGTTTTTGAAACAAATTTTTTGATAATACCCGTCTGCAAAAATAAAAAACTTTTTTCTAATATTGTATAGAAAAATTATTTTTTTTATAAAATGCTGTATTACAGTA
>JAGODS010000301.1 GCA_017998135.1 Bacteroidales bacterium | reverse complement strand
TATTTATTTTTAAAGAATCATTATAAAAGGTCTGGGCATTTTTACTTTTTTGTAACATTCTGTTTGCATAATCATAACTCTCATCTTTACTTTTATTTATTGTTAAATATTTCTCTTTATATATTTCAAGATATTTCTCAAAACATAAAACCGCTCTGTCAAACTGATAATTCAAATGATAGAGCGTACCTATATCATTATAAACGTCCTCTGGAATTTTTGGATATTTTGTTTTTAAAACAAATTCAAGATAAGAAATACCTTTGGCTTTCTCATATTTCCTGTTTAGATAACAAATACCGATATGATATTTAAGTAAAATTTTTAACTCTGCTACAGGTTTACCATCTACAAAATATTTGTGTTCTTCATTCTTCTTTGTTATATATTGCTCTGGAATGGAATCTAATTTTTTAAAATAAACTAATGCTTCCTCAAACTTCTCCTGAGAAAATAATTTTAAAGCTGTCTGAAAATATTTATAATAATATTTATATTCCTGTTGAGAATATATATTGTTACCAAACTGGCTTAAAACAATAATAAAAGCAATAATAAAAGAAGTTTTTCTCACAATTTCATCGTGTTTAAATTTTATGCAAATATAAAAATTTTATAAACAATGTGACCTTTATATAACTTTTTTACGATTATTTTCTCAAAAAGTTATATTTTAATTAAACAAATTTATTAGTGTCTATCCATAAAATCGGTTTTGAATTTTCTTTGCGTTTCTTTGCGATTGACTTTGAGGGCTTTGCGGTAAATGATTTTTAATTTTTTTAGTTTATGGATGCTCACTAATTAACAAATAATTGATAATCAGTATCTAAATATAATTTTAAAATTTTCAATCAACAATTGCAATTTTTATTTAATTTTGCGGGCAACTTTTTAATAAAGATTTGCATTTATTTTTAATTTAATTTTCTTAAATGTAATCTATAAATCTATAATTTAATTATATGGCAAAAGCAGAAATAAAAAAATCCGGCAAATATGTTTATTATTTTGGCGGTACTAAAGCCGATGGTCAGGCAGAAATGAAAAATCTTTTAGGTGGCAAAGGTGCTAATCTTGCTGAAATGGTAAACTTAGGTTTACCGGTGCCCGCAGGCTTCACCATTACTACTGAAGTTTGTAGTATTTATTATAAAAACAAGGAAAAATATCCTAAAGAGGTTATTCAGCAGGTTACTGCTGCTCTGAAAAAAACTGAAAATGAAATGGGTGCTGTTTTTGGTGATAAAAATAATCCTTTGCTTGTGTCTGTTCGTTCAGGTGCAAGAAAGTCTATGCCTGGTATGATGGAAACAGTCCTTAATGTCGGCTTAAATGATATTACCCGCGAAGCTTTAATTAAAAAAACAAAAAACCCTCGTTTTGTTTATGACTCTCAAAGACGCCTTATTCAGATGTACTCTGACGTTGTAATGGAAAAAGCAGCAGGTATTGAACCTAAGGACGGCAAAGGTATCAGGCAGATTTTAGATAAGGAGTTAGATAAAATGAAACATAATAAAGGTGTTAAAAACGACACTGAATTAGATGCCGAAGACCTCAAAAAACTTATTATCATTTATAAGAAAAAAATTAAAGAAGTTTTAGGCAAAGCTTTTCCTGAGGATGTGAACGAGCAATTGTGGGGTGCTATTAATGCTGTGTTCCAAAGCTGGAACGGGAAAAGGGCTATTGCCTACAGGCAGATAGAAAATATTCCCGATGAGTGGGGTACCGCTGTTAATGTGCAATCTATGGTTTTTGGTAATATGGGCACCAGCTCTGCTACAGGTGTGGCTTTTACAAGAAACCCGGGTACCGGTGTAAATAAGTTTTATGGCGAATGGCTGCCTAATGCTCAGGGCGAAGATGTCGTGGCTGGTATCAGAACTCCTAATCCTATCAATGAGGCTACTAAAGACGAAAACACTAAAAAGCTCCCTTCCCTTGAAAAAGCTATGCCTGCTGTTTATAAAGAGCTTGACGCTATTCAACGCCGCCTGGAAAAACATTATAACGATATGCTCGACATCGAGTTTACTATTCAGGATAAAAAATTATTTATGCTGCAATGCAGGGTAGGGAAACGTAATGGTCCTGCCGCTGTTAAAATGGCACTCGATATGTTTAAGGAAAAACTTATTAGTAAAGAAGAAGCTGTCTTGCGTGTCCTGCCTTCGCAGCTCGATGAATTACTGCACCCTATACTTGACCCTCTTACTGAGAAAAAAACTAAAGTTATTGCTAAAGGTTTAAATGCAGGTCCGGGTGGCGCCTCCGGACAAATTGTATTTTCTGCTAATTCCGCTGTAGAATGGTTTAAAAAAGGCAAAAAAGTTATCATTGTCAGAGAAGAAACTAATCCTGAAGATATTGAAGGTATGAGAGCCGCTGTTGCTATTCTTACTGCCAGGGGCGGTATGACAAGTCACGCTGCTCTTGTTGCCCGTGGATGGGGCAAATGCTGTATTGTCGGTTGCTCGGCTCTGCATATTGATTTAGATAAAAAAACTTTGAAAATTGGTGATAAAATATTTAAAGAAGGCGATTATCTTTCTTTAAACGGTAGTACTGGAAATGTGTATCCCGGTCAATTAAAAATGATACCGGCTGATGATAAAAATCCTGATTTGATTAATTTTATCAATCTTTGCAAAGAGTTTCGTTCTATGAAAATACGTACTAATGCTGATACTCCTGAAGATGCTGCTAAAGCAAGAGCTTTCGGTGCTGAAGGTATAGGTTTATTCAGAACTGAACATATGTTTTATGGTAAAGGTTCTGAAAAAGCTTTATTCATTTTACGTAAAATGATTGCTTCTACTAATGAAGCCGAAAGACGTAAAGCCCTTGATGAGCTTTTCCCTTTTGTTAAAGATGATGTTAAAGGAACTATGCTGGCTATGGACGGCTTGCCCGTTACTTTCAGAACTTTAGACCCTCCTCTGCACGAATTTATTCCGCTTCAGATTGAGGAAAGAAAAAAACTTGCCAAGGCTCTCAAAATTTCTGATGATGAATTTAACAAACGCGCTGAAGCTCTTCACGAAAACAATCCTATGATGGGGCATCGCGGCGTTAGACTTGGTATTACTTATCCTGAAATTACCGAAATGCAAGTCAAAGCTATTTTTGAAGCCGCTGCTGAGCTTATTAAAGATAAGAAAAAAGCTTTCCCCGAAATTATGATTCCGGTTACCTGTGTCGCTGCTGAATTAAAACACCAATACGATATAATTAATAATATTTTAAAAGAAGTTCTCAATAAATTTCATTTAAAAGAGTTACCTCATTTGGTTGGTACTATGATTGAAATACCAAGAGCCGCTTTAACCGCTGATAAAATGGCTGAATATGCTCAATTCTTCTCTTTTGGTACTAATGACCTTACTCAAATGGGATTCGGTTTTTCAAGAGATGATATTGGTAGCTTTATTGACGACTATATTAAAGAAGGTATTTTGCAAAATGACCCCTTTAACATCTTAGATACTGAAG
>JAGODS010000020.1 GCA_017998135.1 Bacteroidales bacterium | reverse complement strand
GCGTATGATAGAGATAAGAAAAAAGGGAAAGCAGAAGATAAACTTATATCTACATCAAATAAAGTAGCAAGTGATAAAGTAGGAATTAATGAACAAGGAATGGAAATTGCTCACTTATATATCTATCCCAACCCCGCCTCTGATAGACTTAATGTTGAATTTACAATGTTAAATGCAGGGAAAGTTGATATAAGATTATTGGATATAACAGGCAGGGAAATAGCTATGATATTAGATGAGGAGAGAGCAACAGGGAAAAATAATGTGGCATTTAATCTCGGCAATATTGATAAAGGGATATATTTTATTAAAATCACAGCAGGAGGATATAACATTACCAGGAAAGTGGTAAAGAATTAATGATGAGTGATGAGATTTAACAACCCCACCCTGACCCTCCCCTTAATCAAGGGGAGGGATGGGGAGAGGTTGGAAATACAAAGGAATGATAAAAATATCCAAATAAATAAAGGATAATGAATAAATAAAAAAGGTTATTAATAAACCAGAATAAGAAATTAGAACTGCAACAGGAACTAATTCAAAAACAAAGCAAAGAAATAGAAAAACTTAAACAACTTATTAAAAATAAATCAGAAAATTAATAACCTTTAATTTATATATTTTATGAAAAAATCATTTTTTATTAGAAAAGCGTATTTTTTATTAGTATTTAATATAATAATAATAATAAATATTTGCGCACAGAATTGCCATGACCTCAGTAGTAATCCTTATACTATGGGATTTGAGGAGGAAGAAACAAATGAGTTTAAAAAATGGAAAATAAAAGATTTCAATTATGATGGAAAAAAATGGAATAAATTCTATTACGAAGATGCTCATTCTGGAGTTGGGTATATAGAAGTATCTCTTTATAATTACGACTGGGCTGTAACACAATGTTTTACCTTGAAAGCAAATACAGACTATGTAGTTAGTTTTTGGTATGATAATCAATATAATACCTTGTCAAATCAAAATCTTTGTTTTAATTTAGGAAAATGGGAATATGATACCTCTTTATCTGACACCACTTTTCATTCAATAGATACTATAATCAATTTGGAAAATATATGTGCTTATTACACACAAGTTTCTAAAGTGTTTAGAGTTGATACAGAAGGTGACTATAGATTAGGTTTTTTTGCGTATGGTACTACTAGATATCAAGATACTTATATGCGTATAGATGATTTTGAATTGAAGGAATTTGCCTGTACTGCATCAGTTGATTTAGGCACTGATGATACTATCTGTGCGGGAAGCAGCAGGACTTTGGATGCAGGGACAGACTTTGCGACTTATTTATGGAAAAAGGACGGTGTGCAGGTAGGGACTGAGCGTTATTTAACCGTTGATACATCCGGGACTTATAAAGTAGAAGTTAAAGATCAGTTTGACTGCGAAACTAATGACGAAATCAATATTTCCCTGTTTAGTTATCCTGAAACTATGTCTTGCTTGGTGTATCAAAACGGAAAAGATACTTTGATAAACAGTTTATCTGTCTGCGACAAGCAAACGGTTGTTTTGGTAAGCGGTTTGAATGCTGCATATAAAGCGGTATGCGACATCAAATGGTATGAAGAAGACAGCTATAGCCCTATTAGCACAGGCGACACATTACGGGTAACAACCCCGGGCGTTTATTATTACAAAGCTCTGCATAAAACCTTAGGCTGCGAACAACAAAGCGATAACAGCGTTGTTATTGACGTAAAATATCCTTATGAGGAACAGAGAATAGAAAGAGTAAGCATTGATGAAAACACAGGTAAAAACATTATATATTGGTTTGACAGTAATATTAATAATGTGGCAAAATATAATATATATAAAGAATCTAATACTGCCGGTTTATATATAAAAGTTGGAAATGTTAATAAATCAGGTACAGGCTATTCATTTGTTGACACAACTTCTAAACCTGCGGCAAGATCTAACAGGTATAAGATATCAATTACCGATAGTTGTAATAATGAATCAGTGCTAAGCGATTATCATAAAACAATTTACCTTGCAATAAGTGTAGGTATAGAAAATAAATATAATCTAAACTGGGAGAAATATGAAGGATTGGAATATGATACTTATGTAATAAACAGGGCTACTGGTGACAGTACACATTTTGTTACAATAGATTCTATCCCAAGTTCTTTAAATTCTTTTACTGATTTAAACCCTGATGATAATAATACCAATTATTACATTGTTGGTATATATAGCAGGTTGAATAAAAGTAATAAAGGAACAGGAAAGATATTATCTCTATCCAATGTTGTATCATCAAAAACAGTAGGTATATCAAAACAGGAAATGTCAATTGCCGACATGAAAATCTATCCCAATCCCGTCTCGGAAATGTTGAATGTTGAATTTTTAATGCTGAATGAAGGGAAAGTTGATATAAGATTATTGGATATAACAGGCAGGGAAATAGCTATGATATTAGATGAGGAGAGAGCAACAGGGAAAAACAATGTGACATTTAATATTGGCAATATTGATAAAGGGATATATTTTATGAAAGTGTCAGCAGGCGGAAGCATAGTAACAAGAAAAATTGTCAAAAATTAATGTGCTAATTTGAATTATTAATAGCCACGAGTTTTAACTCGTGGATCAAATAAAAATTCTGCTCCCGGCTTTAGCCGAAATTAAATAATTAAAATAACCATATTATATATTAAAATAGAAAATAATAATGAACAAATAAAAAGATAAAATTGTGGCTAAAGCCGGGCGATGGGAGAATATAGCATTCCACGAGCTAAAGCTCGTGGCTATTAAAAGCTCGTGGGATGGAAACGGAGAAACACGGAGAAAATATTTTTAAATACCCTGACCCTCCCCTTAAAACAAGGGGAAGGATGAAAAAGGCGGATAATATGGCTAAAGCCGAAAAAAGGAAGCTAATTATATCCGTTGACTAAAGCCAACGGTAAGCGATGGACAAAGAAGAGTTATAAATTATGAGTTATGAGAAAAAAATTAGCACATTACCATCAATTACCGTCTGCTTTAGCTGACGGATAAAAGCAAACAACTACAATCCGGGCTTTAGCCCTAAAAACAAGGGAAAAGCTGGAAAAAGAATGAGAATATTGAAATAACATAATAAAAAAAGAATGAATTTATTAGATAATATTATAAGATATTATTTTGCAATAACTAAAGCCTTATCAAAGGCGAGTTTAGGAGTTTTGTGCTTTTTATTTATTGTAGGAATAAATAAAAGTAAAGGACAAGAAGACCCTTGTGCTGATGTAAAAGATATTACACCTATTAATCAACTTTCATTTGAGGTAATAAAAGATAAAAATTTGACTTATCCGTTTTACTTTGCTGTTATTTCAGATATACATTCATACAGAGAGGCAGATAATGATTGTAAGTATTCAGGTAAATTCACAAATTTTCAAACTTTATTAGATAAATTAAATAGCTTTAAAGATGATAAAAATAATAAGCTTTTATCTTTTGTATTATCAGCAGGGGATTTAGTATCTGCCGATTATCAATGTCAGTATGAAAAAGTTTATGATGAAATTATAAAAAAGTTGTTAGATATAACACAACCTTTACCTTTTTTCACAATCCCGGGCAACCACGAATTTAAACTAAATAGCAACAAACGGGAATATTATACTACCTATTTTGATAATATGCAGGATATAGATAATTCTTTTGTGCATAAATCTTTAGTTGATCTGTTTGATTTTGATTATTATATTAAATTAAAAATTGGCGAAAAATATGTTTTATTATTTGGTATTAATAACATCAAATATAATAAAGATTTATTATTATATCAGAAGCAAATAACCTTTATTAATAATAATTGTTCGGGTGCTGAACATATTTTTACTTTTTCGCATGCCCCGATTTTGTCATTAGAAACAGGTTACGATTATTATGACTTTTATTCAAAAAAAAATTATATACAAACTTTACTTGCTAAGAAAGTACGGGCTAATTTTCACGGGCATACGCATGAGTTTCATAAATTTTTCAAGTGTGCAAACGCTGCTGATGAGAAATATCCCGGGTTGTTTGATATAACAGTGGGGCCTTCTGCACCGAATGGAACTTATGCATGCTCTTTAATTGACGGGACACTGGTTCCCATTTTCAAACCTTCGGAATTACAGAACAAACCCAACTTCCTGATAGTAAAAGTAGAAGAAGCTGCGATAAGCGTTAAGACTTATTTTTATGAGAATGATGATAACAAGCAAAAGCAATTTGACTTTTCAATTTACGGGACAGATGTGATACCAGGCATAACAATCGGTGAAGCAGAAAATACGAGTTATTATCATTTATCTCCTTATCCGATAGAGACTGAAGAAAAAACCAATGCTGAAAATATAGCTTTTAAGGGCGGCAGCACTACAGCCTTAAAGTCAATGTACTCAATAAAAATGAATCCGGGTTTTACGGCTTATTATGGAGGAACTTTTGAAGCGAAGATAATTGGTTGTAATGATATAGAACCGCAGCATTTTTGTGAAGATGAAAATGACGTTACTTACCTAAACAGCGGTAAAAAGCTTATTGACAGTGATTCAACAGTAAATACGCTTATCGGGGATAATATAATAATCAATTTATATCCTAATCCTTCGGCAGGCAGTTTCTTTCTACGTTTTTCAGGAGATATAAAAGACAAGACTTTCAGGGTTTATATTACCGATGTTGTAGGAAAAACCGTTTATAATACGGAAATAACTAACAGGGAACTACAGGAAATAGACTTATCTGGAAAAGGAAAAGGGATGTATTTTGTAAGCATAAAAACAGAGGATTATAAAACTAATTTTAAAATAGTTATAAATGAATAAGGACCAATTTGAAAATGTACTAATGAACAATTTAATATTTAACCACAGAGGCACGGAGTACACGAAGAAACACGGAAGTATTCCATATATCTATAGAAGAAAGAGTAATTTTAATACAAATATGCTTGAAATAAAAAATATATGAAACTTACCAAATATACAAGTATTAAATCAGTAGAATCGGGGCGGCTGAGCGATTTGTTGCTTAGCTGCCTGATTGTGGTTTCACTTTTCGCTTTTGATGCAATGAAAATATATAGCCAGGAGGTAAGGCTGACAGCCAAAACAAGCGGCAATCATTTTTATTATGATTATGGACAGGATAATTGGGGAATAACAAAAGATAATGAAGATCTTTTAATTGGTATATATCCTTTTGTTGGTAAAGTATTAGGAGACAACAATAACTTAAAAGAAAATCAGCATCTTGTAGATATATCAAGCCAGACAAAAGTGGGTTTTTATGCGAGCAGTAACAAAAGTGTAACTTTATTGCCGGGTTTTTGTGCAGGCGGACAGGTACATAAAGAACAGAAAATTGTTGATAATACGATGCCCGGTTATGAAACAGGTCTGACGGGTTTTACTAATGACGGGTATTTTGAAGCTGCTATAGATGATAAAAGAAATCATACAGAAGATATTTTAAATTGTGATCCTAAGAATCTTCTAACAGATATAAAAAAAGATGAAATAAAAATTGATAATACTACTCAAAAGTTTCAAAAAAACGAAGATGAAACTAAATATCTATATAGTACTGCATATAATAATGACTGGAAATGCCTGCCGAATGGGAAAGAATTGAATGAGCATAAAAAAGAAAAAGTGAAATTTAAAGATGTTACTTTAAATAATAGCTCCAATTATTTTGATGGAGCTTTTTATAGAGTTGAAATAAATGGAAATGATATAAAAATATACAACAAAGAATCTAATTATATTGATAAAAATCCCTCAAAGGAAACTACTCTTTTTTCTATTGAAAAGGATAATGACATTCCAATTGGTATTAATATTACAAAAGAAAATAATAGCAACAAAACATTAATTTGTTTAAAATACATAACTACACTTATTATAGAAAATTTATATATTACCGTTGAAAATGGGTTGAAAATTGAAACCTTATTGCAGATTACTGAAGCAACAAATCTAATAATTAGAAATTGTTTTTTTCAAGGAGAAATAAAAAATTTTATAAACCTTGATATGTGTAATAATATTTTTATTGACAGGGTGGAGATATGCGGTGCTGATAATAAAACCTGTGGATATGGGATTTATAGCAAAAAGCAAAAATACGGGGAGAAAATTATCCAGAATTGTTATTTACATGACTGCGAAAAAGCATACGTATTGGGCAAAGATGACCAGGCGGATGGAATTTTATTAAACCATAATAATGGAAATACCTTAATTTTTAATAATTATTTTGAAAACTGGTTGCCTAATAAAGGAGGGGCATTAGAAGTATCAAGACCTAATAATAGAAACAATAATGGTAAAGTATTAGAAGATATGAAAGTTGATGAAAAAAAGTTAAAAAATTTTGTTTCAAGAATAGAAAGAAATATATTTGAAAATGCAAGATTTGTTAAAACATCAGGTACATATTTTTCGGAAGCTCTTAAAGACGAAACTATAAAAAACGATTTTGAAGATTGTAAAAATTCTAATAATTGTATAGCTTTTTTCTTTACTAATAATATTTATTACAATACTTTTCTTTATGATTACCATAACAATTTTAATTCTTTTCATATAAATGAGACCTATATAAATACATTAAAGTATTGTACGCCTCCTGATGATAATGATGAAACTTTATTATTCAAAATTGGAGATACACAAAGCGATTTCACTCCTGAAAATAATATTTTTTTCAACAATATTATTTATTTTTCTCCTATAACAAATTATTATATATATTATATGGTTAAAAATTTTACAGATATGTTAGACAACCTGGTTACTGATAATAATTTATATTTAACACCTGATAATACTTCCTCTAAATATAATATTTGTAAATATGATGGTTCACAAGTAAATTTCATTGTCCCTATTACAAATAATTCAAATATTCCTTGGGGTGATAAAGATAATAGCAGTTATATTAAAACAGAAATTGAGCAACAAAAGTTATATATAAATTCAGTTTTGAAAGATGGGATGTTTTATAAACTGAATTTTAAACCAGATGAAAATATTAAACCGGATAATTATGCTTGCAGAAACACCTTAGGACAATTTAGTACAAATTCAAATTTGACACCAGGATTATTTAATGACTGGGATTATTATAAAAA
Source organism: Bacteroidales bacterium (assembly GCA_017998135.1). Lineage (GTDB taxonomy): Bacteria > Bacteroidota > Bacteroidia > Bacteroidales > JAGODS01 > JAGODS01. The sequence goes on along the minus strand of JAGODS010000020.1, from coordinate 9,411 downwards.
TCCGAGAGAGAATAATTTTTTTCCTGGAGCTGTTGAAGTAAATGGAGGTAAAAAAAAGAAGTTAATGGATAATCCAGATGAAGAAAAGAATATGGAAAACAAGAATTTGGTTGTCAAAGTGTATCCTAACCCGGCTAAGGGAGCTTTATTTGTTGAGTATAATATAGATGAGGCGGGGAGTTTCGGCTTGTTTAACCTGACAGGGCAGAAACTGGCGGATTATATTTTACCTGCCGGTTATAATAAGATTGAAATAAAAATTAATATATTTGCGGCTGGAATTTATTTCTATTATTTTAAAACCAAAACAGAAAAAGTGAAAGAAAAATTGATTATTGTGAAAGAGTAAAAATGTTATGAGTGATGAGTGATGAGTGATAAGTTATGAGTGATGAGTGATAAGTTATAAGTTATGAGTTATAAGTTATGAGTGATGAGTGATGAGTTATGAGTGATGAGTTATGAGTGATGAGTTATGAGTTATGAGTGAGAAGTGATAAATGGAGAGGCGAGAGGCGAGATGAGTGATGAGTTATGAGCGATAAAAGAAACGCAAAGATAATATTAGAGACATTAAGGATAAATAGCAATTATCTGAAATTAATTATTTTATAAAAAAGTTAAATAAATTGCCAAGGGGTTCTTTATTTTTTAATGAAGTTGGCATAACTTTATAACAATTTATAATAAAAGTAGCATATCAATTTTATAATATTAATTTATACTATGGGTACAAAGAATAATATTGAAAAAACTATAATAACAAGTGATAGAAATATTGATTTTTTATTATCTGAAATTGAGAAATTTAAGACTGAAACAGACAGTTATAAAAAAGAACTTGAGGAGGTTAAGCTAAAAAACGCTTTGCTTGAATCAGAAAATAAAGAATTAAAAGAAAAAAATAATGAGAATATTAAAATTAATAACAAAAAGCAAACAGAAGAAGAAGAATTAAAAAAGATTAAAGAATTATTAAACAGGTTAAATATAGTAGTATTACATACAGAATCCAACACAGAACATATAGGATGGTCTAGCAATGACAGTTATTTTACAAAATTATTAGGAAAAGAGGTCGGTTTGATAAGTGAAACAAATTATTACAATATGTTTGACAGGATGCATGCAACAGACAAGTCTTTTGCCGAGGAAGAATTTAAAAGAATAATAAAAAGCGACGAAAAAAAATGTAGTTCGCATATATTCAGGTTTGTAAAGGACAATGGAGAATTAGTATGGCTTTGCTGTAAAATATGCAATGTAAGCGCTGAAAAACAGGCATTTGCAGTAGCATTTATTAAAATATATGAAAATATACGAACTCCATATCAATTTTCAATACTATCAAAAGAAATATTGAAAGAATTGGAAATATCAGAAAAAATTAATATAACAATTATGGAAAAGAACGTAGCAGTTGAAATAGCAAAAGGTTATTCAGGAAAAAAGATATCTGAAATTTTAAAAATTTCTTTTGGAACATTCAAAACACACCGTAAGAATTTATTTTATAAAACAAGAACAAACAATTCGGTATCCTTAGTATATTTTCTATCAAAGTATGGGTTTATTTAACCTGTACTACTTAATAAATAATAATAAATAAATTCAAACACTTCTTGTGCTCTTTGTTTATTTGCATCACTCAAAGTACTTCTTTTAGGTAGGTGTTTTAATTCAAAGTGTAAAGTTTTCACTTTTAATCCTAACATAGCTCCACAAACTTCCCTTATTGAGTTACATTTCCCAAATACATAAAATAGCATACTGATAAGATGATTTTTTGTTGTAAACTTTTTTACATAATAATCTGTGTTATATTTCTTAACTGCCCTATTAATAAGGGAATTGTCAATCAGGTTTATTCTGTCCAAAAACCGATTGTCCATAAAAATGATTACTTTTGCTTATTGTAGTTAAATTTTGTGAATAAAATAAAACTACAAACTAAAGGAGTTTGATTTTATTTCAGACTCCTTTTATTTTTTTATCGTACAACAATGTTTTTTTATATAATATCAATAGATTTACTTTGCAACATTAATAAATAAAAGGTCTATCCTTTCAGCTATAACTTTATAAATATTTTTAAAAATATTTATATTACCTCTAAAAGGATCTTTAATTTCGGCTTTATTATCTAAGTAGAAAACCTTATCAATAAACTGGGGATAAAGTTTTTTAAATCTGGAATAATTAAATTTGTCCATAATAAAAATAACATCCATATTCTTCGCTTGTTCAAGACTAATAAATTTTGATATATGTAAATTAAGATCTATACCAAAATCAGAAGCGGCGGCGACAGCATTAACAGGCGACAGCCTGTTTTCCTGCTTTATTGAGCCGAAAGAATAAAAACTATAATCCGAACCATAATGCTTTTTTGCATAAAACTCTGCAAAAGGGCTACGACAAATATTACCATAACATAGAAATCCAATTTTCGCTCCTTTTTGTAAAACAGGCTTATCTTTTCTGAAAGCGATAAACGTTGGTTTGATCTTGCGGTAAATCAACAAAAACGCTTTACCAATAAGTGAATAATAATTATATAACTCAAGTTTGAAATCCCTGAAAAGACTATCTTCAATGATTTCATCAGATCTAAAAGAATGTAAAAGGGATTTTACAAATTTTAAAATATATAAAGGATTTTTATAATAAATACATTTAAGAAGAGCGTAGCGTAAATCCATTTTAAAGTTACGCGCATACACTATCTTGTTATTTTCTTTGTATGGTAAATCTTTATTATAATATAACGAATCAATAAGCAAAGCAGGATAATCAATACCTGTAAACAAAGCAAGTTCCATTGAGCCCCAGAATCTGCCGTTTATCTCCATTATATAAGGGATACCATCAGCAATCCTATATTCAATCATAGCAGGTCCAGTCCATTTGATTGAATTTATTAATTTCTCAGAACAATCTTTAAGTCCATATTTGTTAATCTCTGTTGTTTTCCTGTAACTGCTGGCGCCTCCGCCAATAGGTTCGGTTATTCGCTCGTGTTGATAAGCTGCAACAATAACTCCTTCTTTAGCAAGCACATTATAGCCTGCACCATAGCCTTCAATATATTCTTCAAGAAGAACAGGAACATTTAATATTATTTCCCTAATAAAATCATAAAGTTCGTTTTCGGAAAAAATCTTCTTTACACTAAACTGATATAGTTTTTTGTCTTTTATAAGTTTTGAAAAAACAGGTTTGGCAATTACAGGGTATTTAATATTTTTTGCAATTTTATCAAGCACTGCAAGGTTTTCTATATAAAAATAAGCCGGAATAGAAAAAGCCAGTTCTTCGCACTTCTTCAATAAAAGATATTTATTGTGGGAATAATCGTAAGTTTCATCAGATGGAGAGGCAACTAAACTTATCTTGCCTTCTAAAGTACTCCTGTATTTAACACAAATTTCAAGAGCTACATCATTTACAGGCAAAAGAAAAAGATAATTATTTGTTTCAATAAGTTTGCATAAATCATTAACAAAAGCATCAGCATTAAGCTCAATATCGCTTAAACGATAATAATTATTAATATACCGTGAATGCTTAACAGATAGGTTCTGCCAGTCAGCTACATCTATACAGAATCCTTTTTTTGACAGACTGCGGGCTATACTAAGCAGAGCCTGGTTGTTGGCGCAGAGTAATAATATATTATTTGCAGTTTTTTTCAAGTCCTAATGTTTTATTTGTTTTTTTATTATATTATGAAAGTTTTCTATCTTAAAACAGTTTTCAATAAAAGAATTATACTGTATTAACAAGCGTGGCAGGCAAAAATAATCATTCTGAACAATATTCATTTTCGGTTTATATAATTCTTCATCAATTAAAAGCAAGTATTTAAAACCAGCCTGAACTGATAAATCAACAGTTTGCTGCGTATATTGTCCGTTAGGAAATGCAATAGTCTCAGGACTATAGTTTAATTTTTGACTTAGTATATCACGGGAAAAAAATATTTCTCTTTTAAGAGTTTCAATACTATCTGTCTTAGCGAGATTAAGGTGGCTATATGAATGCGAAGCAATTTCAATATTATATTTCATACAATCAGCTAATTCATTCCAGTTCATCATTTGAGTATGTTCAATGGGCTTTGGTGCTTTACTTTCAAGTGTTTGAAGAATATTGTTTCTTTCAGAGACAGTAAGGTCTAATAACTCAAGAAATATTTTAATGCTGACGTTTTGAATATTCTTAGAATTAATCAGAAAACTCGTTGCATTAATAATCAATTCCTTATTTGAATCTAAATAAGCTTCAATAATTTTATTAAGTTGTTGGGTCCATATTTTGTTTTCCGATTCTATTGATTCCACTACCACACTCATAATAGCAGGAAATTTATATTTAACAAGTAAAGGAAGAGCGTTTATATAAAAATCCCTGTAACCATCATCAAAACTAATAACAAGACCTGGCTTGGAAAGAGTTTTTACATTGACAGCTTCCTGAAGAGTAAGAACAGAATAATGCTTATTTATATATTTTAAAATTTGTAAAAAAGTAGAAATATCAAGAGGTTTCCAGGCAGGAGAATACTCATCAGAAACACGGTGAAAGCATAAAATAGTTATTTTATCCTTTTTCAAAGCCCTTAAAATACTTAAGCCTCCGAATCCTTTTATCAGGTAAAAGAAACTTTTTTTTAAAAACATCTTTTTCAAAAATAAGCGCTAAAATATATAAAATTTAATAATTGAGGTTATTTAATTATATGTTTCATACTTTAAGAAATAGAATATTAATTAAGATATTTATACTTTTGTAGCGTTTTAAGAATGTCGTTTGGAAATTAAAAAATACAATGCTTAAAGAAAAAATAAAAGAATATTTAGAAAATTATGTAAAAATAACCCTTGCTTTCATAGTTATTGCATTCATAATAAGAATCTATGAATACATATTATTATCAGGGGGTATTAACCTTCCTGACGGAAGCCTACTTTATGAATTGCGGGGTTTTGGCTACGATACAATACTATTATTGTGCGCTGGTTACATATTTCTTATACCTTATTTATTAATCAGCTTGTTGAACAAAAAAGCAGCCTATTTTATATACATATTCTTATTCCTGATTTACGGAATAAGCGTTTTGTTACTATTAAAATACTTCTCAATTACAGCAGTTCCACTTGATGAAGTGTTTTTTACATATAACATTAAAGAAATTCTTGAAATAACAGACAATTCGGTAACACTAAACATTAGTGATTACATCCCTTATATAATATTTATAACAATTACAATAGTTACAGTTTTCTATTTCCTGCGGTTAAGGTTAAACAAGCTTCTATATGCGGGGTTTTATCTATTATTGATACTATCAGTATTTTTAACAGACACAGTTAAGCCTAAGAAAAACCGATATTCTAAGGATATAAATTATAATCTTGCAATAAATAAACTGGCTTATTTTGTTAACAGATATCAAATTTATTATAACAATATTAAAAAAGAAACAGGCACTTTCCCTGATTTGAAAAAAACAGTAAAACAATACCAAAAAGACGAACTATTTGAATATGTTGATTATCATTATCCTTTATTACATAAAAATAACTCTGAAAATATACTTGGTAATTATTTTGATTTAAAAGAAGAAAAGCCCGACATAGTACTTATAATAGTTGAAAGTTTGTCAGCTTCCTTTTGCGGAAAGAACCCATATTTCGGGAGTTTCACACCCAATCTTGATTCGTTGATAAATCATAGTTTATATTTTCCAAATATTATATCCAGCGGTGAACGTACTTTAAATGTCTTACAGGCTGTGTTAGCCTCTCTTCCACCATCAAAAGATAAAGACGGATTTACTAATGAAATACACAAAATTCCCCTACATCATTCCTTAATAAGCATTTTAAGAACTGCGGGTTATCATACTTCCTTTTTCTATGCAGGAAATATAAAATTCAACTATATGGGAGATTTCATCAGAAAACAAAAAACAGATTATATACTAAATTATTTCGGGAAGGCTTATCAAAAGGATAAAGAAAACAATACAATCTTAGGTTGGGGCTATAATGACGGCGTTTTATTCAGTCGTTCTCTGGAAGTTATAGATTCATTGCAAAAACACCCCTCATTAAGCGTTTATCTTACCTTGTCAATGCACAGTCCTTTTGATATTCCAAACAAAGAGCATTATAATAAGAAGTTTGAAAAACGTTTAAATGAATTGAAATTAAGTAGCAACAAAAGAAAAGATAGAAACAAAAATAAGAAAATATTTTTATCTGTTTTATATACAGACGAGGAATTAAAGCGATATATAAATGAATACAAGAAAAGAAAAACATTTGCAAACACAATATTTATAATTACCGGAGATCATTCAATGCCTGAACTTGGATTATGGCAGATTTCGGAGCTTGAGCGTTATCACGTGCCATTAATTATTTATTCGCCTTTAATAAAAAAGACAGCAGTATTCAACTCCATTTCGTCTCATTATGATATAACACCATCCCTGTTAACTATGTTGAAAAGCAAATACGGTATTAGTTCAGGCGAAATGTCGCACTGGCTTGGGACAGGACTGGATAGCAGTCGTAGTTTCAGATGCACCAAAAGGCAGACTTTTATTCTTAATAACAGGCGAATTGAGGATTATATTGACAATAATTATTATATTAGCAATGAAAGGCTTTATAAAGTTTTAAATAATGCTAGACTCAAACAAATTCAAAACGAAAGTCTTTACAATGTTGTCAATGACAGATTCCAAATCTATAATAAAATAACCGCTTATGTAAGCTCTTCAAAAAAACTGTTACCTGATAAGTTTTTTTTCGGAAAAGAACTAACACCTGAATTTATTGAAGCAATGGAAAAGTGCAAATTATCAAAAAATGATATTCCTGAAACCTTCACCAGTGTTTTAAAAAAAATGAAGTTAAAGAAAATTTATAAAAGAATTAAGCTAAATGTTAGTTTCAAATATTATACAAATGAAAAAAATTTAAACAAAGCACCTGAATTAGTATTTGAATACATTGATAATGAAGGAAACAGGGAAATATGGGAGGGTTACAATATTTCAGACTTTGTTAAAACTCCTGGACAAGTTGAAGTATGCAGGACTATAGATTTAAGTTTTATAAAGAATGCAGGATATATAAAAATGTATTTATGGAATAAAAACGACTGTAAGATAAAATACGATAATCTGAAGCTTACGCTGCTGGGCTATTTGTAACAACTATTCAATTTCCAGTTCATAGAGATAGCCTGTTATATCTTTAGCAGGAAAAGGAATGTAATCCTGATTAAAAGGTGCTTCAGGCCACCACCATTCTAAGTGGAACTCCTGTGTGATAATAAAAAGCATCTGGTTATTGGGAATAGATGTAATTTTATCATTCATATAACCTACCACTCTCATCTTATCCTTTACAGGACCAATACGCCAAATAATTTCGGCAGGTTTCCATTCAATTTCAAAATAATAAAAAGACAAGCCAAAAAGTTCCTCATCTGGAGCAGGAGTCTTAATTGTAAGCGCTTTGTAATATTTGTCCCAGCGAAAAGTCTCAAAGCTTTGTTTATTAAATTTAACTTTACCTATATTTTCCTGAAAAGATTTCGGCTGAGTACAAGCCAAATCCCAGTTCGTACAAGTAACTACAATATTATCCGCATCAGCAGCCGACTCCTTTGGAGCCGATTTTCCATAATACCGTTCAGGCCAGTACCTATTGCATTTGACAATCTCAAAATCAATTTCAGAGTAACTAAGACTTCTTACCCTTTTAGCTTTTTGACCGTCGAGATGCTTGGGAATAAAACCGTCGCCGGCATTACAATTTCGTCTGCTGTTCCAGTCCCCGAAGTCTTCCTGATTAATGAGCCAGAGAGCATTGGTCAGTCCATTCCATACTTTATTTTTGTTTAGCAGCCGGGGCATTTTAACTTTAGCCCTGAATTTGCCATAGGTAAGTCCGTGCCTGGTTATGATACCCGAATTTTCTTTATACATCTCCCCCGCTTTGTTACCTGGGTTTGTAATAAAAATATTATTTGATTTGCTATCATAGCCAACTGTTTTACAAGGACAGGAAGCAACTTTTTGAGGCAAAGTTAACAGGTCTTTCTTTTGATAAGTCATAAGGCTCTTTTTATACATTTCTTTTGTATAGTCGCCGGAAGTAACATCAGCCACAAGAGGAATATTATGAAAAACAAAATCGGGGTTTATATAACTGAGAAATTGTTTAAAACAGGCGTTAATTAAGGCTGAAGAATCAGAGCTACAGCCCAATTTTGCTGTTGGAGTACTTTGATTACCTATAATCTGGTCACAGTTAAATTCATCTAAATTGGCAAAGATTCCTGCAGCAAGATCAGGTTTGGCGTAAACCTTGAGTAATGAATCTTTTTTCTCAACATAAACATCAGCCGCATTAGCTCCTTTACCGTAAAGAAAATAATGATAAGGATTATTAAAATCTTCACCATTTTTGAGGCTTATATTTTGTATATAACAGGGAATTAGCTGCAGCTTTTCTTTAGTAGTTACAACAAGCATAAAACTATAGTTACCGACCCTGGGATTTCTTTTCCAGCGGTTATTAGTTTCACCCTGCTGTCGCCTGACTTTGATTATATAAATAGCGTCTTTATACAATTGTTTTTCAGTAGTGATTCCGTTTTTCTTCGCTTTACTGACAATATCTGCATACCATTCACCGCTTTTCCTGATTTCATTGATTTGTTTATTTATTTCATCTTCATTAATCATTTCAGACCAAGAATCCTCGCCGCCGTAATATTTCATTTCATTTCTGGGGTTGCCCGCAATCCTGAATAGACTCTCAATAGTCTGAAAGTTACTGCCAGGAAAGATAACTGAAGTAGAATCAAAGGTCTTTCCCGTGTCCTCCCAACTGCCGTAAAAATTCTCATAAGCTAAGCTATGTTCTACATTTTTAATATTTTCTTTATACTCGGGGAATTTGTATGTTTCAGCCTGGTAATAAATTTTATAATAAAATTTCTGAGCCTTTTGAGAAAGATTTTTTATTTGAAATTTAAGATGAAAATACCCGTCAGGACTTTGATTTGATGAAGGAATGATAAACCCCGTCCTGAGAGCATCAGTATAATCAAGAGGCAAGGTAAGCGTTTTAGTTTTAACTGTCAAGGGAACGGTTTTCGATAGATTTGATATAGGTTCAAAATTCTTCACCTCAAAACAGAGATTTTTTTTCTCTGACTTGCAATAGCCAAAAAACATTATTATTACTAAAATGGAAAATAATTGTTTAATACTCATCATAAAAATAATTTTTCCCTATTAGGCTAAGTAGCTTCGTCTCAATTCCTCTATTATCGTTTTGAGTTCCTTTTGGTAGTTTTTAAATTAATCCTGCATAAAAA
>JAGODS010000300.1 GCA_017998135.1 Bacteroidales bacterium | reverse complement strand
AATAGCTATTTTGAGTTTGCTAATATTTTCAATATTAACATCGGCTTTTGAGATTAAAAGAGGTCCACAATCGAAGCCTATTGCATTTCCTGCCTGCAATAGCTCATATTTATCAGTATTAAGTAAATAGGCAACAAAACTAAGTTTGCTTATATCAAATTCGGAATTAAATGCTTTTTTATTAAGGCTTTCTATATCTAAAAAATGAGTATTGATATTAATCGCTGCGTTCTGTGGGCTGAAGTCTATTGTTTGTTTTGCATTTAAACGTTTATTAATTAAAGCATCAAAAATAAAGGTATCATTCGGACAGGGCGAAATGGCAAGCGATATATTCTTACTTATATTCATTAATAATATCTTTTAAAGTTAAAGTGAGTTTTGCTGTCGCTTTTTTAATATCCCATTTATTTTCTTCTTTATCTGAAATAAGGTGAATAGGAGAAATAATATTTGAAACAGCTCTTAATTGCAAATAATCAATACCTGAATTAAGGCAGGCGAACATAAAAGCGTAGCCTTCCATTGTTTCAATATCAGGGTTAAATTGTTTTATCTTTTTCTTAACAACTGAAGCTCTGTGGTCAATGGTGCTAACAGTAATACCTGTAGCTTTAGGCAAGTTGTTTATTATCTTATTATCAATTTTAGTATTATTCTCTATAAAATGATTGTCGCAGGCTTTAGTTGATTTTTCTGAATTAAAAAAAGCAGCAGGATAAAAAATATTATTTCTAACAGAGCCGAAATCAGCCAGGCAATCTCTGCTAACATTTAGAACTGTGCCTGTACTGTATTCTTCTTTAAAACTACCGGCTATCCCTGCATTGATAGCCAAATCATATTGTTCACCCTGAAGTTGTTTGCCGCAATAATAAGCTGTTGATGTAATACCATATCCGCTTATTATTATATGTATTTCAACCTTATTAAAATTAATAATTAAAGGATTGGATTGATAGCTTGTTTTGAAAATATTAAGAAAAGGCTGTAGCTCATTAACAGTAGAGCAAACTATAAGTATTTTCATTTTAGCAGGTTAGTGAGTAGCGGGTAGCGGGTAGCGGGTAGCGAGTAGCGGGTAGCGAGAAGCGGGTAGTGAGTAATGAGTAATGAGTAATGAGTAATGAGTAATGAGTAATGAGTAATGAGTAGCGGGTAGCGGGTAGCGGCATATTTTCAAACAGACGAATTAACAGAATGTCAAATTAGCATATATGCTAATTACTTATCCTTATCTGAGTTTTCGTTTTCTTTAACAACAACATAAATATCTTCGCTGTCTTTTTTCATAAAATATTTCTCTCTTGCGTATCTTTCGAAGACCTCGTCATCATTACTCAATTCATTGATAAAAACACTGTCATTATAAACTTCCTGTTTATAAGAAGCTTTTTCTTTTTTCAATTTATTGAGTTGTTTATTATCGCTAAAGCGTTTAATAAGATTACTATTATCAAAAAAAGTAATCCAAACTAAAAACACTAATGTAACAATAACAAATTTATTGCTAAAAAGCCTGAATATTTTTTTTAATAAAATCATAAAAAAGAATTTTTACAAAAGTATAATATTTATTAATACACGTATCAAAAAATAAAAAAACATCATTTAAATGTTTCACATTTTGCAAATGTGAAACATTTAATATTAATGAACGTCCAGTTCGTATATCATAAAAACAAGATGTTCCATTGTTTTAAATATTTCAGAAAGATAATCATTAACAGCATTAAGACTGCCCGGTAGCGTATAAATCAGGGACTTCCCTATAACTCCAGCCACTCCCCTGCTTAGCAGCGCTTTAGGAAAGTCTTTTCCGAATTTAAGACGAATCATCTCCATTATGCCTGGTATTTGCTTTGATAAAAGAGGAATAACTGCTTCAGGGGTAATATCTCTTGCCCCGACACCGGTTCCTCCGTTAGTGAATATAATATCGGCTCCTTCTCTTACGGCTTCTTTAATCTCTGTTTGTATCAAATTCAAATCATCTGATAATACAACTATATTAGCAATAACCTTATATTTAGATGAAGCAAAATAATGCAAAACTGCATCAGCAATCTTAGGACCGGTTTTATCTGCATATTCGCCTTTGCTCGCCCTGTCGCTAACTGTAATAATTTTCACATTAAATACTTTAGGCTGATAAATAGCTATATCTCCCGCTTTAATCTTAGCTCCTTTAATCACTCTGCAAAACAGACCCTGTTTAGGCATAATACAATCGCCAACCTCCCTGCTTATAGCACAAGCAGAGCCATGACATCGCTTGCCTATCTGTGTAATCTCTAATACAGCTTCTCCAATAATAAAACGATCTAATAAGTTTACCTGTGTATAATCCAAGCCCAACATATCAATATTTTCGCCAAATTCACCATTAGCTATCTTACGCCCTGCTTTTATTTCAAATTTATCTATTTCCTGTTGGGCAAGTAAACTCACTTGTCTGTTTTTCATCCCGTAGTGAGCATCATTAAGCACACCGCCAAAGTCTAATTCTATTTCACTGACAGAGTTTTTTTTAGTGCCTTTCTTTTCAGATATATTAACAGAAATTATCTCTAAATTTTTCACTTAATAAATGTTTTATTGAATTTTTGATAATGAGTTAATGTTTCATTGGAGTATTAACCCAATTCATAGCTGGTAAGTCCAAAAACCTTAGAAGTAGGTATTTTGGGTATTTCCTTAGAATACATCCTGACAGAATCAAAAACTTTTTTCATCTTGTTAGCCCTGATAAAGGCGGCGGCAAATTTATTATTATGCGGAATGTCAATATATATATCTTCGTTACGCGTATAAGTAAGCAACGAACATAATAACTTCTGCGCTATATCAAAACTATCAGCGAATAGAGGAGCTATTTTAAAACCTTCCCTGCATTTACGAATAACACCATAACCCCGCACCTTGTCTTTTTCCATAAAACAAAGTGAGCCGCTTTCCGATTTATTAATCCAATAATCTAAAAATAATGCCCTATTATGGAGAAAAACTGATTTATCATATTCAACTATTTTATTAAAATTAGACTCGTCAATCTCAAGGAGTTCCTTATGCATAACACCTTTACCCCTAACCAGAAAGCGAGTATTCCTGTGAGAATATATAAAGCCTAATTTGACATAAGTGTCTAACTTTTCCATCACACCATTAATACCAAAATTGCGGTTGCCAAGATGATTATAAGCAACACGGGCAAGATAAGCACCATACCATTTTTTCCTATATTCTTCTGCAATTATATGAAAGCCTATAAAACCGTAATCGTCATTATATCTAACAGCAGAAATACAACCTATCGGCATACCGCTTAGCTCTCCTATAAAGAAACCCTGAGGGTCTGTATAATAAAAAGCTTCGGCATCAAATTCTCCAGGATTCCAGCCTTCACTATCTGCCCATTCTAAAGCAAAATTCAAATCTTGAAGAGTCATTGTTTTGACCTGAACAGTTTTTTCTCCTTTTTTTGGCTTAATTATTTTTTTTTCTGTTTTTTTAT